>JAUYSN010000111.1 GCA_030696235.1 Sulfuricella sp.
AGTCAACGCCAGCATCAGTGGCGAAACCACGAGCGGCGGCCGTTACAGAATCGAACAGGTCTTGGCCGAGCACCGGCCGGCGGTAGTGGTCCTGGAACTGGGAGTGAACGACGGGCTACGCGGACTGCCGCTTGATGCCGCCGCATCCAACCTTAACGCCATCATTACTGCCTGTCGCAACCGCAAAGCCCGCGTACTGTTGATCGGGATGCGACTTCCTCCCAATTATGGCAATGCCTACGCCACCAAGTTCCAGGCAATCTACCAACAGGCGGCGCAGCAGCATAAAATCCCATTTCTCCCCTTCCTGCTTGAAGGATTTGCCGACAATCCGGAATTGTTTCAGGCTGATGGCCTGCATCCCAATACCGCTGCGCAGCCGCTGATCATGGAAAGGGTTTGGAAAATTCTGCGGCCGATACTGGCAACGTCAGGATAAATGCCGCCCCACCCAAACTGCTTTCCGCCACGCAAATCTCGCCCTGAAGCAGCTGCGCGAAAGTCTTGACCAGAGAAAGCCCCAAACCGGCTCCGCCGGACAGAGTTCGGCTGGGATCCAGTCGGGCGAAACGCTCGAAAATTTTATCGCGCATTTCCGCCGGAATGCCCGGGCCGTTATCCTCCACCAGGATTTCCACGCGCTTCCCTTTGGCGAAGGCCGTCAGCAGGATGGTACCGCCGGCGGGGACATACTTGAGCTCATTGTCGAACAGGTTGGCGAAAATCCGTGCCAGTAACTGGCGGTCGGCTTCGATGCTAAGATTGGGTGCAATCCTGCCTTGCAGGGTGAGCTGGCGCTCTTCGGCGGAAGGCACGTAAAGTTCCAGTAACTCTTCCAGCAACCCGGACAGATCAACCGCCTTTTTTTTCACCCGCATGGCGCCCGCCTCGGCCTGCCCGAGCGTGAGCAGCGCATTGACAATGTTCTGCATGTTCTGGATTTCGCCGAGCACTCTTTCAAGCGCGGCGCGGTGCATCTCGCCATCGTCATGCCGCAATGCCGCTTCGACATCGGCGCGCAAGCGCGTCAGCGGCGTTCTTAAATCGTGAGCGATATTGTCACCCGTCTGTCGGGCGCTCTGGGTTACCACAACCAGCTGGCGACGCAACAAGGCCTCTTTCTGCTGCTGCCGCCGGCGCTGCAGCCACCAGTAGCCGGCAACCCCGCCAACCAGGCCCAACAACAAAATTATTGACAGCAAGTTATCCATCAGAGCCAAAACACCGTTGTAGGAGCGGCGCCCTCGCCGCGATTTTCGGCCGCATTCGCGCCGAGGGCGGCGCTCCTACATGCACGAACATTCCAATGGATAATCTGGGTTGATAGCAACATCTCTACCAACTAAGGTTCCGGACGCAGGATATAGCCGCTTCCCCGCACGGTATGCAGCAGGGGCGTGGCAAAGGATTTGTCGATTTTCTGACGCAGTCGGCTGATGTGGACGTCCACCACATTGGTCTGAGGATCGAAAAAATATTCCCAGACATTTTCCAGCAGCATGGTGCGCGTCACCACCTGCCCGGCATGGCGCATCAGGTATTCCAGCAGGCGAAATTCGCGCGGCTGCAGATCGATTCCCTGGCCGCCGCGGGTCACGCTGCGGCTGAGCAAGTCCATTTTCAGATCAGCCAGTT
>JAUYSN010000113.1 GCA_030696235.1 Sulfuricella sp.
GGCGTGAAGGGTAGCGAGGACGTTTACCGGGTGATGAATGAGGGAGTGCAGTACCTGAAAATCGAGATCGACCGTCTTGCTGCTGGACGCATGGGGCTGTCGGTGGATGAGATCGGCAACACCCTGCGCTCCCAGCTCGAAGGCCAGGTGCTGGGTATAGTACTGGAAGGCGTGCGGCGCACGCCGGTCCTGCTGCGCGGCAGCGATGCCGTGCGCGACATCCCGGCGGTGTTCGCCGACCTGCGCCTGACCCTGCCTTCCGGCCAGAGCGTGCCGCTGGCCAGCGTGGCGCACCTCAAGAGGGTGGATGGCCCGGTCAAGATCGACCGTGAAAACTCGCAGCGCTACGCGGTGGTGCAAACCAACGTGCGCGGCCGCGACCTGGTCGGTTTCGTCGAGGAGGCGAAGCTGGCGGTGGAGAAACAGGCACCATCGCCAGCCGGCTACAGCCTCACCTGGGGCGGCCAGTTCGAGAACCAGCAGCGCGCCGCGGCTCGGCTCGCCATCGTGGTGCCGGTTGCCTTGGGCCTGATCCATCTGCTGCTGTTCGCCACCTTCGGTTCGATGCGCCAGGCATGGCTGGTCTTCGCCAACATCCCTTTCGCCCTGATCGGGGGCGTGTGGGCGCTGTGGCTTTCGGGCGAATACCTGTCGGTGCCGGCATCGGTCGGATTTATTGCCCTGCTCGGCATCGCGGTACTGAACGGCGTGGTGATGGTGAGCTATTTCAACCAGCTGCGGGAGCAGGGGATGGCGCTGGCCGAGGTGGTGGTGGAAGGTGCCCGGCGGCGCCTGCGGCCGGTGATGATGACCGCCAGCATCACCGCCTTCGGCCTGGTTCCGCTGCTGTTCGCCAGCGGCCCCGGCTCGGAGATCCAGAAGCCGCTGGCGATCGTGGTGATCGGCGGACTGCTGAGTTCGACACTACTGACATTGATCATCCTGCCTCTGCTCTACCGGCGGTTCGGCGTGGTCGGAGAGGGGTTAAAATGAAACAACCGGATTGCTGTCTGACCATCGTTTGTCCCAAGGGGCTGGAAGACAACATGATCGACCACCTGCTCGAACACCCCGAGCTGGCCAGCGGTTTTACCACTTACGAGGTGGAAGGGCACGGACAGGTGGCCGTCTACCACAGCATCAACGAGCGGGTGCGCGGCCGGGCGCA
>JAUYSN010000123.1 GCA_030696235.1 Sulfuricella sp.
TCCTGGTGGGGCAGAAGACTGAAAACCTGATCAAGCTGGACCTGGAATTTCACCGCCTCGACGATCTGTCAAAAATGATCGTTGCCTACCGCGATGGCTCACCGGTGCGCCTCAAAGATATCGCCGAAGTCGAGGATGCCCTGGCCGATTACCGGCAGCTCGCGCGTTTCATGGGCAAGACCACGATCGGCCTGGGCATCGTCAAGGTCACCAACACCAACACCGTGGCGATTGTCGACGCGATCAAGCAGCGCCTGGAAACCGAGATCATCCCGCAACTGCCGCCGGGCATGACGCTGGACGTCGTCTCCAACGATGCGATCTTCATCCAGGAAATCGTCGATTCACTGAAGGAGCACCTGATCGAAGGCACCCTGCTGGCGTCTCTGATCGTCTGGCTGTTCCTGCGCAGCATGCGCTCCACCCTGATCATCGCCACCGCCATCCCGGTGTCGCTGATGGGCGCGGTGGCGGTGATCTACTTCTTCGGCTACACCCTCAATTCGCTCACCATGCTCGCCCTGCTGCTGCTGATCGGCGTGGTGGTGGACGACGCCATCGTGGTGCTGGAGAACATCTTCCGCCACCGTGAGGAAATCGACGCTGATCCGGTCACCGCTGCAATCAACGGCAGTCACGAAGTGATGTTCGCGGTGATTGCCGCAACGCTGTCCCTGGTGTCGATTTTCGCGCCGGTGATTTTTCTCGGCGGCATCATCGGCCAGTTCTTCAAATCCTTCGCGGTGGTGGTGACCTTCGGCGTGCTGGTATCCCTGTTCGTGTCGCTCACGCTGACGCCGATGCTGTGCTCACGCTACCTCAAGGTGGAAAAGCAGCATGGGCGCCTGTATTACCTGCTGGATCGTTTCTTTCACGGCATGGACAGCCTCTACCGCTACCTGCTCGACAAGGCGCTGCGTCACCGCTGGAAGGTGGTGGCGTTGACCCTGGCGACCGTGGTGGCGAGCAGCTATTTCTTCATCAACGTGGGCAAAACTTTCGTCCCTGAAGAGGACGAAGGCCGCTTCCTGGTGAACCTGCGTACCCCGCTCGGTTCCAGCATCGAATATACCGACAGCCGTTTGCGCATGGTCGAGGAACTGCTGTTTCGCCACAAGGAAATCGTCACCGAATTTGCCCTGATCGGTCTCGGCAATGCGGGGCAGGTCAACCAGGCGATGGTGGTGGTGCGCATGGCGCCGCGTGGCGAGCGCAAAATCAAGCAGCAGGACGTCATCCCCGTCATCCGCAAGGAGCTGGCGCAAATCCCCGGTGCGCGCGCTTTCGCCGCGCCCTATCCGATGATCGGCGGCCAGCGGGGCGAGCCCTTGCAGTTCGTGATCAACGGACCCAATCTCGACGAAGTGGGACGCCTGGCCAAGACGCTGCAGCAAACCCTTTCAGCCGATCCCGGCCTGGGGCGCATGGACCTCGATTTGCAGCTCGACCTGCCGCAGCTCGTCCTCGATCCCGACCGCACCCGGATTGCCTCCGCGGGGCTGTCTACCCAGGACGTGGCGCTGGCGCTCAACATGCTCTCCGGCGGCGTG
>JAUYSN010000133.1 GCA_030696235.1 Sulfuricella sp.
CCCTGGGTGTCGAAACCCATCTGCTTCTCCGGGTAACCGCCGTACTGAGCGATCGCCTTGCCCAAGTCGAAGGTGCTGACCAGCCTGGCGCCGGTCTTCCGGGCGATTTCCACGCTGTTGCCGACATGGTCGAAGTGGCCGTGAGTGATCAGGATCAAGTCGGCCTTTTCCAGCTTCGCCAAGTCATCCTTGCCATTCTTGTTAGCCGGGTTGGTGAGCCAAGGGTCGATCAGCAACACCTTGCCGGTAGGGGTGGTGAGCTTGAAGGCGGCATGGCCGTACCAGGTGAGTTCGGACTGCCCGGCGGCGATGGCGAGGAGGGGGATTTGCAGGAGCAGGAACAGAAACAATGGGCGGAATAATTTCATGTTTTATCCTTGAGGGGCTGAGGATTTTCTATCATAGATCAAAAAATCGCATTCCAGCCCGCTTTCGGATTTGCAGGGCTTGCGCCCGGTTTCCTGCCACAGGTTCGTGTCGAACTCAGGGAACCACGCATCACCTGCGAAATCCGCCTTGATTTCAGTGAGGTAGATCCGGTCGGCGATATCCAGCGCCTGGCGGTAAAGCTCCGCGCCACCGATGAAAAAAATTTCATTGTCGTTATCGCAGGCGGCGACGGCCTCAGCGATCGAATTCGCCACGAGGCAGCCGGGCACCTGCAAATCCTGTGAACGGGTGATCACGACACTGGTGCGACCGGGCAGCGGCCTGCCCAGCGATTCGTAGGTTTTACGCCCCATCAGGATGTGGTGGCCGAGGGTAAGGGCTTTGAAATGTTTCAGGTCTTCGGGCAGGCGCCAGGGCAGGGTGTTGGCTATGCCGATGACCCGGTTTCTCGCCATTGCGGCGATGATGGAAATGCGTGGATGGCTCATGTTCTCGCTTTACTCCAGTAATTGCACCGCATGCTTTGAGAAATTATTAGAAATAGCGGGTGCCTTAACTGATTGTTCGTTGGTTATTCAAACCGGGTCGATTCAAACAGCCACCGGCGCTTTGATTGCGGGGTGCGAGTCGTAGTTTTCGAGGGCGAAATCCTCGAATTTGAACGAAAAAATATCCGTCACTGCCGGGTTCAGATGCATAACCGGCAATGGCAGTGGCTCGCGGGAGAGCTGAAGATGGGCTTGCTCGAGGTGATTGAGATAGAGGTGGGCGTCGCCCAGGGTGTGGACGAAATCGCCCGGCTTGAGGCCGCACACCTGCGCCACCATCAGGGTGAGCAGGGCATAGGAAGCAATGTTAAAGGGCACGCCGAGGAAGATGTCGGCGCTGCGCTGGTAAAGCTGGCAGGACAGCTTGCCGTCGGCGACATAGAACTGGAAGAAGGCGTGGCAGGGCGGCAGCTTCATCTTGTCGACGTCGGCCACGTTCCAGGCAGAGACGATCAGGCGGCGCGAGTCCGGGGTGCGCTTGATCTGGTCGATCACCTGGCTGATCTGGTCGACGTGGCGGCCGTCCGGAGTCGGCCAGGAACGCCACTGGTAGCCGTACACCGGGCCGAGGTTGCCGTTCTCGTCGGCCCATTCGTCCCAGATGCTGACGCCGTTTTCCTTGAGGTAGCGGATGTTGGTGTCGCCCTTGAGGAACCACAGCAGTTCGTGGAGGATGGACTTGAGGTGGCACTTTTTGGTGGTAACCAACGGGAAGCCGGCATCCAGGTCGAAGCGCATCTGGTGGCCGAAGACGCTGACCGTGCCGGTACCGGTGCGATCGCTTTTCTGGTGACCGTGATCGAGGACGTGCTGCATTAAATCGAGGTATTGGCGCATGTTATTCCGGTCTTGTCAGTTCTGATTGTTTGATAATCGCTGCCAGCGGCTTTCGATCAGCCCTTCCAGCGGCTGGTAGTTGATCTTGTAAGCCATTTTGCGGCTGTGCTCGATCCAGTAGCCGAGGTACAGATAGGGCAGCTCCAGTTCACGGCACAGCGCAGCCTGCCACAGGATGTTGTAAGTGCCGAAGCTGGCGCGGGGCAGGTCGGGGTCGTAAAAAGTATACACCGAGGAGAGGCCGTCATTCACTCTGTCGATCAGGCTGACCATGCGCAGGGGAGCTCCCTCGCCTCCCTCGCGGAACTCGACCAGATAGGTGGTGGCATGGCTTTGCAGCAGGAAACGCGCGTACTGTTCACTGTCGTCCTGATCCATGCCGCCGCCGGCATGCCGCGATGCCTGGTAGCGCCGGTAGAGTTCGTGATGCTCGGGGTCGTAGACCAGTTCTTTTACCGCTGCGGTCATTGCGGAATGGGCTTTCCAGGCGCGCCGCTGGGTGCGGTTGCGCTCGAATTCAGCGACCACCAGCCGCACCGGGACGCAGGCCTGGCACTGGCTGCATTGCGGCCGATAGGTGTAGGCTCCGCTGCGGCGGAAGCCGAGGCGGATCAATTCGCTGTAAGCCGCGCTGTCGACCAGCTCGTTGGGGGTGGCCACCAGCGAGCGCGCCATCCGTCCCGGCAGGTAGCTGCACGGGTAGGCGGAGGTCAGGTAGAACTGCAACTCGCGCGTGGAAAAGTCATTCAGCAAGTTCATGGTCGAATTGCCAGGCAGCGTTAATTCCGGGAAAGTTTACCAGTTCCGTCAGCTTTTGGCTGAATTCGGCGCGTGGAATCTCGCGC
>JAUYSN010000139.1 GCA_030696235.1 Sulfuricella sp.
CTTGATTTAACCTTGAAAAATCAGTTATCCACAGATGACCAAAAGTAGGCGCCTCTAGGCGACACAGATTTTCATATGCTTGCGGGTGAGTAGCGCATCACCCAAAAGGTGCGTTACCTATCCAATCTTACTCGTTGTTTAATCTGCGAAAATCTGCGTAATCTGCGGACAATTGCTTTTCTAGGTTTAATTCAGTTGGGTCGAATTGACCCTGTTTCTCGCTAAAATTTCTCATGATTTCTTGCAAAAGAAACCCATGCCGCTTGGATTTGACGCGATTATTTCTTTCATGGCAAGCAGCCGGTTGCTACCATGGCGGCATGATACGGATTACTTCACAGCTCGCCATCGACGAGAACGAAATTGAACTGCAGTTCATCCGCGCCTCCGGGCCGGGCGGGCAGAACGTCAACAAGGTATCCACTGCTGTGCAGTTGCGCTTTGACGTGGCGCGTTCCCCATCGCTGCCCGAGGATGTGCGAGCCCGCCTGATGAAGCTGGCGGGCAACCGCCTGACCAACGAGGGCGAGCTGCTGATCGAGGCCAAGCGCCACCGCACGCAGGAGCGCAACCGGCAGGACGCGATCACTCGTCTGGTGGAGCTGATCCGTCACGCCACCGAGAAGCCCAAGCCGCGCATCGCCACCAAGCCGACCAAGGCATCGAAAAAACGCAGGCTGGAAACCAAGAAGCAACGTGGCGAGGTCAAGCGCGGGCGAGGAAAGGTCGAGGACTAGCCCTTCACCGGCACGCCCCAGTCGCCTTCGAAAAAGTGCACGCCCAGCGGCGTTCTGGCGCGAGCAGCCAGCTCCAGTTCTTTCAGCTCCTGATTGTCATCGAGGACTTCCGGTTCGCCCTGGTAACCCACCGCGATCATCGCCATCAATGCGAATTCTTCGGGAATGTTGAAAGTGCTGCGCGTTTTTTCCACGTCGAAGCCGCCCATCTGGTGCGCCATCAGCCCCGAGGCCACCGCTTGCAGACACAAATTCTCTGCGGCAGCGCCGGTGTCGTACTGGCCCCAGCGGTTGGGGCTGCCATCTCTGCGGAACAGGCTGTTGGCGGTGGTCAGCAGCAGTACCGGGGCATTTTTCACCCAGTTCTGGTTCCATTCCCCGAGGCAGTCGAAGGCATTCTGCCAGGCGGCCGCATCGCTGTTCTTGTCCCACACGATGAAGCGCCACGGCTCGTCGCCGAAGCAGGAGGGCGCCCAGCGCGCGGCTTCCAGCAGTGAAACGATCTGCTCCCGGCTGACCGGTTTGCTTGCGTCGAAGGCGCGGCAACTCCAGCGCTTGGCGATGATGTCGTGAACGTCGACCTGGGTGGAGGCGGTTTTGGTTTGCATTACTGTTCCTTGATGTTTTTAAGAGAGAAACGGGTAGTCGGTATAGCCTTTTTCGTCGCCGCCGTAGAAGG
>JAUYSN010000141.1 GCA_030696235.1 Sulfuricella sp.
CGCCTGCTCAATGTGCTCTTCCTTGTCGATCAATTCCACCGGGTTAGATTCCATCTGCTCGCCTTCGTTAAGCTATATTTCAGGATACTGAGGTAGGTTAATAAATTAAGTATAATGCGATTATTAGTAAAATATAATAAAATTATGCTACTTCTTTAAAATTTAAAACGAGCCAGAAAATTCCAGCATGAAGGTCACCCCCGTTTTACTCATTATCCTGGACGGATTCGGTTGCAGCGAAAGCCAGGATAACAATGCCATCGCCAGCGCGCACAAACCCAACTGGGATAAACTCTGGCAGGCCTGTCCCCACACCACCATCAATGCGTCCGAAGCGTCGGTGGGATTGCCCAGCGGACAAATGGGCAACTCCGAGGTAGGCCACCTCAACATCGGCGCCGGCCGTGTCGTCTACCAGGAATTCACCCGCATCAATCGCGCCATCAGCAGCGGCAATTTTTTCGCCAATCCTGCCCTGACCCAGGCAGTGGAAACCGCCAGGAGCAGCGGCAAGGCATTGCACATCATGGGTCTGCTGTCCGATGGCGGGGTACATAGCCACGAAACGCACATCCACGCCATGCTCGATATGGCAGCCCGCGCCGGGGTGGAGAAAATCTACCTGCACGCCTTCCTCGACGGGCGCGACACGCCGCCGAGAAGCGCGCAGGATTACCTGCGCCGGCTCCAGGAAAAGTGCGACCAGCTCAAAGTGGGTCAAATCGCCTCGATCATCGGCCGCTACTTCGTCATGGACCGCGACAAGCGCTGGCTGCGCGTCAAGGCAGGCTATGACCTGCTCACCCAGGGCAAGGCGGAATTTCAGGCGGAAAGCGCGGAAGCGGCTTTGGCGGCGGCCTACGCCCGCGACGAAAACGATGAGTTCGTCAAGGCCACCGCCATCGTCCCGCCCGGCGCTCAACCGGTGCGCATGGAGGACGGCGACGTGGTGGTATTCATGAACTTCCGTTCCGACCGCGCGCGCGAGATCACCCGCGCCTTCATCGAACCCGGCTTCGACCTGTTCGAGCGTGAACATGTACCGCAACTCGCCGCATTCTGCACCCTCACCGAATACAGCAAGGATTTCAACGTGCCGGTAGCTTACCCGCCGGAGCAGATCCGCAACGGCTTCGGCGAATACATCTCGAACCTGGGCCTGAAGCAGCTCAGGATAGCGGAAACCGAGAAATATGCCCATGTCACCTTCTTCTTCGATGGCGGAGAGGAACGCATCTACCCGGGCGAGGAACGCATCCTGATTCCTTCTCCGGACGTTCCCACCTACGATCTGAAGCCGGAAATGAGCGCCTTCGAGGTCACCGACAAGCTGGTCGAAGCCATCGAAAGCCGCAAGTTCGACGCCATCATCTGCAACTACGCCAACGCCGACATGGTTGGCCATACCGGCGTGATGTCCGCGGCAGTCAAGGCCATAGAAACGCTGGACCAGTGTTTGCACAGGGTGGTCGAGGCAATGCGGCGCAACGGTGGAGAAGTGCTGATTACCGCCGACCACGGCAACGCGGAAATGATGGCGGATGAAAACTCGCATCAGGCTCATACTGCCCACACCATGAACCGGGTGCCCTTCGTGTACGTCGGCCGCAAGGCACATCTGGCCGAAACCGGCGCGCTCGAGGATGTCGCCCCGACGCTGCTGAAAATCATGGGGCTGCAGCAGCCCGCAGAAATGACCGGCCACCCCCTGATCGAATTCGAATAATGGCATCTGCCTGGCCTGCCCGAGCAATTTTCCTTGCCATTGGGCTGGCTTGTGCATTCAACACTCACGCCGCGCCGAAAGACGATCTCTCCGGCCTGCGCGAGCGCATCAAGTCCCTGCAAAAAGAGGTCGAAAGTGCAGAAGGCAAAAAGACCGATGCTACCGATGCGCTGAAGCAATCCGAGCAAGCGATCAGCACGGCCAACCGGCGGCTGCGGGAACTGGCGCAGCAACAGGAAAGCGTCGGCGCCACGCTGAGCCAGGTGCAGCGCGAAGGCCGCGACACCCAGGGCAAAATCGGCAATCAGCAGGCGCTGCTCGGCCAGCTGCTCTCCCACTACCACCTGCACGGCCAACACGACCCCCTGAAAATCCTGCTCAACCAGCAAGATCCCAACCAGCTTGCGCGCCAGCTGCACTATTACACTTACCTGTCCCGCGCGCGCGCTGCCCTGATCGAAAGCTTGCGCACCAACCTGGCACATTCCCGGGAGCTCGCCCAGCTTTACCAGGAAAAAAGCGCCGAACTGGAGCAGGTCAAATCGGAGCAGGCTCGTCAGAAAGTTCAGCTGGAAAAGGACAAGCAAGCACGCAAAACCGTGCTGCTCCGCATCAACCAGAAAATCACCAGCCAGCGCCATGAAATCGGCCGCCTGCAGCGTGACGAAAAACGCCTGACGCAATTGATCGAACGCCTGAGCAGGCTGGCGCAACCGAAGAAAAAAAAGGGCGCCCCTGCGTTCAACCGCAGACTACCCACACCCGAGCCATCCGGCGGCGCTCTCCAGCAGCTCAAAGGCAAGCTTCATCTGCCGGTGCGCGGGGAACTTGTCAACCGCTTAGGCAGTCAACGGGAGGATAGCGGCGCAACATGGAAAGGTTTGTTCAT
>JAUYSN010000064.1 GCA_030696235.1 Sulfuricella sp.
TCGACAAGATCATGTCTCGGCTGACCCTGTCGGGCGCGGTGTACATCACGGCGGTATGTTTGCTGCCCGAGTTTTTGATCGTGAAGTGGAATGTACCGTTTTATTTCGGTGGCACCTCGCTGTTGATTATCGTGGTGGTGACGATGGATTTCATGGCTCAGGTTCAGTCCTATCTGATGTCGCATCAATACGAGAGCTTGCTCAAAAAAGCCAGCTTCAAGGGCGGGATGGTCGGCCGCTAAGCATGTTGATAACAGGATAGAAATGTCGAAGGAAGAAACGATAGAAATGCAGGGGGAGATTCTTGAAACTCTCCCCAATGCAACCTTCCGAGTGAAATTGGAAAATGGCCACGTGGTACTGGGCCACATCTCCGGAAAAATGCGTATGCACTATATTCGCATTTTGCCTGGTGATAAGGTGACTGTAGAGCTCACCCCTTATGATTTATCTCGTGCACGGATCACTTTCCGCGCCAAGTAACAAAGCTTTATCAGGAGAAAACGATGAGAGTCCGAGCCTCGATTAAACGGCTATGCCGCCACTGCAAAATGGTTAAACGCCATGGCGTGCTGCGCGTCATTTGTACAGATCCTCGCCATAAACAACGTCAAGGTTGATTGTGGCGCGTGAAACTGTTAAAATTTCCGACTTTTTATAAATCAGTCATTTGCTGGGAGTAAGTGCATGGCCCGGATCGCTGGGGTAAATATCCCTAACCATCAACACACCGTTATCGCGTTAACTGCGATTTACGGCATTGGCCGTACCCGCGCGCAGAAAATTTGTGCGACGGCAGGCATCATTACCTCGACCAAGATCAAGGATCTTAGCGACAGCGAGATGGAAAAGTTGCGCGACGAGGTGGGTAAGGTTACGGTTGAAGGTGACTTGCGCCGAGAAGTTTCCATGAATATCAAGCGATTGATGGATCTTGGTTGCTATCGTGGCGTGCGTCATCGTCGCGGTTTGCCGGTTCGCGGTCAGCGCACTCGTACCAATGCTCGTACTCGCAAAGGTCCACGCAAAGCTGTTCGTGCAACCAAATAATTGGTTGCCACACGAGGAATAAATCATGGCTAAGACAAACGTCCGGGTACGCAAAAAAGTTAAAAAGAATGTGGCTGAGGGAATTGCCCACGTTCACGCGTCCTTCAATAACACCATCATCACCATTACCGATCGTCAGGGCAATGCCTTGAGCTGGGCAACATCGGGTGGTGCCGGATTCCGCGGTTCGCGTAAGAGCACGCCGTTTGCTGCGCAGGTTGCGGCTGAGGCTGCAGGTAAAGCCGCTCAGGAATACGGGGTGAAGAACCTTGAAGTCAGAATCAAAGGACCTGGGCCAGGGCGCGAATCTGCTGTGCGCGCACTGAATGCGGTCGGCTTCAAGATTACCTCCATTGCCGACGTAACCCCCGTTCCCCATAACGGTTGCCGTCCGTCCAAGAAGCGGCGCATCTAACCCGCAGCGCCATTAATAAATATAGCGCCGTTAATATTTAGCAGGAGAGAAACCTTGGCTGTCAATCTTGATCCCAAATGCCGCCAGTGCCGCCGCGAAGGCGAAAAGCTGTTTCTGAAAGGCGAGAAGTGCTTTACCGATAAGTGTGGCATTGAACGCCGCAGCTACGCGCCAGGCCAGCACGGCCAGAAACAGGTGCGCTTGTCGGACTACGGCGTACAATTGCGCGAGAAGCAGAAAGTGCGTCGTATTTATGGCGTGCTTGAGCGCCAGTTCCGCGGCTACTACGCGATCGCTGACCGCAGCAAGGGTGTGACCGGCGAGAGCCTGCTGCAGATCCTGGAATGCCGTCTGGACAACGTGGTTCATCGTATGGGCTTCGGCGTGTCCCGCCGCGAGTCGCGCCAGATCGTGCGTCACAACGGCATTCTGGTAAACGGCCGCCGCGTGAATATCCCGTCTTATCAGGTCAAGGCTGGCGACGTTGTTGAAGTTGCCGAAAAGTCGAAGGCTCAGCTGCGTATCAAGGCTGCGGTCGAAGCCGCCGAGCAGCGCGGTTTCCCGGAATGGATCGAAGTGGATGTGAAGGCGCTGAAGGGCGTGTATAAAGCCAAGCCGCAGCGTACCGAGTTGCCCTCAACCATCAACGAGCATCTCGTGGTTGAGTTGTACTCGAAGTAATCACTGAACCACTTTTAAATAGAGGATCCAGCATGCAAAGCAGTGCTACCGAACTTCTGAAGCCACGTGTTGTAGATGTTGAAGCGGTGTCGCCCGTTCGCGCCCGTATTTCCATGGAGCCGTTTGAGCGTGGCTACGGCCATACGCTGGGCAACGCCCTGCGCCGCATTTTGCTGTCTTCGATGCCAGGCTATGCCATCACCCAGGTCAAGATCGAGGGTGTGGTGCACGAGTATTCGACCATCGACGGTGTGCAGGAAGACGTGGTCGACATCCTGCTCAACCTTAAAGGCATTGCACTGAAGCTGTACAACCGCTCCGAAGCTACCCTGATTCTGTCGAAAAAGGGTGAAGGGGTGGTGACGGCGGGTGACATCGAAACCGGCCATGATGCAGAGATCATCAACCCTGATCATGTGATTGCTCACATTACCAAGGGTGGCAAACTCGACATGGAAATCAAAATCGAGCAGGGCCGTGGCTATCAGCCCGTCACTGCACGACGTGTCGCCGAAGAGGAGCGCAGCATCGGCACGATTCTGCTTGATGCTTCATTCAGCCCGGTTCGCCGTGTCAGTTATGCAGTCGAAAGCGCTCGCGTTGAGCAGCGTACCGACCTGGACAAGCTGGTAGTCGACATCGAAACCAATGGCGTGGTCGATCCCGAAGAGGCGATTCGTTATGCCGCGCGTATTCTGGTTGATCAGTTGTCCGTGTTTGCCGAGCTGAAAGGCACGCCGGCCGAGATCGAGGCACCCCGCGCACCGCAGGTTGACCCGATTCTGCTGCGTCCGGTCGACGATCTGGAGCTCACCGTGCGTTCTGCCAATTGCCTCAAGGCGGAAAATATTTATTACATCGGTGATCTGATCCAGCGCACCGAGAACGAGTTGCTGAAAACCCCTAATCTGGGACGCAAGTCGTTGAACGAAATCAAGGATGTGCTCGCCTCCAAGGGCCTGACGCTGGGCATGAAGCTGGAAAACTGGCCGCCTGTCGGTCTGGGTGAGCGTGCATAAAGTCAGTTCGTGGAATACGAAACACCACAAGGGTACTCCAACTTTCTATGCGCTCTTGTCCTATGCGACCCGCAGGGGAGTGTAGGGAAAGCCATGAAAGATTGTATGCAAAGAAAGGATAGATCATGCGTCACCGTTTAGGACTTAGAAAACTCAATCGCACCAGCAGCCACCGTCTGGCGATGTTGCGTAACATGACCAACTCGCTGTTGCGTCACGAAGCCATCACCACCACGCTGCCCAAGGCGAAGGAACTGCGCCGCGTCGCCGAGCCGATGATCACGCTGGGCAAGAAGCCTTCGCTGGCCAACCGCCGCATGGCGTTTGACCGTCTGCGCGACCGCGAAATGGTCGTCAAGCTGTTCGACACGCTCGGCCCGCGCTACCAGAACCGCAACGGCGGCTACCTGCGCATCCTCAAGTGCGGCTTCCGTCAGGGCGACAATGCCCCGATGGCGATCGTCGAACTGATGGATCGTCCTGCTGCTGAAGCTGAGAGCACTGGCGCCTAACAGCGTTCTCCGCATCACACAAAAAAGCCAGGTTTTTACCTGGCTTTTTTTATTCCCGTCCTCCCTCTATGCGAGCAGTCCGGCCAGGTAGCGTCCGGTGAAGCTTTCCGGAGTATCAGCGACCTGCTCCGGGGTACCCGCGGCAATGATCTGCCCGCCGCCCACGCCGCCTTCCGGACCGAGATCGACGACCCAGTCGGCCGTCTTGATCACGTCCAGATTATGCTCGATCACCACCACGGTGTTGCCGCTGTCACGCAGTCGATGCAGTACCTTCAGAAGCAACTCGATATCGTGGTAATGCAGGCCGGTGGTCGGCTCGTCCAGGATATACAGGGTGCGGCCCGTGTCGCGCTTGCTTAGCTCCAGGGACAGCTTCACCCGTTGCGCCTCGCCGCCGGACAAAGTGGTCGCGCTCTGCCCCAGGGTGATGTAGCCCAGGCCGACATCGAGCAGCGTGGAGAGCTTTCTTGCCACCACCGGCACCGGGCTGAAGAATTCGTGCGCCTGTTCCACCGTCATCGCCAGGATTTCGTGGATGTTCTTGCCCTTGGACTGGATTTCCAGGGTCTCGCGGTTGTAGCGCTTGCCGTGGCAGACGTCGCAGGGCACGTAGATGTCGGGCAGGAAGTGCATTTCCACCTTGATCACGCCATCGCCTTCGCAGGCCTCGCAGCGCCCACCCTTGACATTGAAGGAGAAGCGTCCCGGCCCGTAGCCACGCTCACGCGCCTGCGGAACGCCGGCGAACAGCTCGCGGATCGGCGTGAACAGGCCGGTGTAGGTGGCCGGATTGGAGCGCGGGGTGCGCCCGATCGGGCTCTGGTCGACGTCGATCACCTTGTCGTAGAACTCAAGACCATGCAGATCTTCGTAAGGCGCCGGCTCCGTTGCCGATCCGTAGAGATGGCGTGCCACGGCGCGGTACAGGGTATCGTTGACCAGGGTGGATTTGCCCGAGCCGGACACGCCTGTGACACACACGAACAGCCCCACCGGCAGATCCAGGGTGGCACTCTTCAGGTTGTTGCCGGTGGCCCCGGCTAGGCGCAGCATGCGCTTGGGATCGGGTTTGTGCCGCTTCTTCGGCACCTCGATGCAGCGCTTGCCGCTAAGGTACTGGCCGGTGAGCGAAGCGGGGTTGGCCTTGATTTCGTCAGGGGTGCCTTCCGCCACGACTTCGCCGCCGTGTACGCCAGCGCCGGGGCCGATGTCTACCACGTGGTCGGCGGTCAGAATGGCGTCGGTATCATGCTCCACCACGATCACGGTGTTGCCCATGTCGCGCAGGTGCTTGAGGGTGGTGAGCAGACGGTCGTTGTCGCGCTGGTGCAGGCCGATCGAGGGTTCGTCCAGGACGTACATCACGCCGGTCAGTCCGGAGCCGATCTGGCTCGCCAGACGGATACGCTGCGCCTCGCCGCCGGACAAGGTATTGGCCGAGCGGTCGAGCGACAGGTAATCCAGCCCGACATTGTTGAGAAAGCGTATCCGCGCCGCGATTTCCTTGATGATGCGCTCGGCGATGGCCTGCTTCTGGCCGTCGAATTCCAGCGTGGCGAAAAAATCGTAAGTCTGTTTCAGCGGCAGGCGGCCAACCTCGAATAGCGCCTTGCCGCCCACCTGAACGTGGCGCGCTTCGGCGCGCAGCCGGGTGCCCTCGCAATCGGGGCAGAGGCAGTAATTGATGTACTTGGCCAGTTCCTCGCGCACCGTTGCCGATTCGGTTTCGCGGTAGCGCCGCTCGAAATTGGTGATGATGCCCTCGAACGGATGGCTGCGCGCCTGCATCCCGCCCTTTTCCCCCAGGTACTTAAAACTGAGCGATTCTTTGCCGCTGCCGTAGAGAAGAATGTGCTGGATGGTTTCCGGCAACTGCTCGAACGGGGCGTCGAGGTCGAAGCCGTAGTGCATCGCCAGGCTTTGCAGCATCTGGAAAAAGAACTGGTTGCGCTTGTCCCAGCCCTTGACCGCGCCCGAAGCCAGGCTCAGATGGGGAAAGGCGGCGATGCGCTTGGGGTCGAAAAAGCTGACCTGGCCCAGGCCGTCGCACTTGGGGCAGGCACCCATCGGATTGTTGAAGGAAAACAGTCGCGGCTCAAGCTCCGGCAGGGAGTAACTGCACACCGGGCAGGAGAATTTGGCGGAGAACAGGTGC
>JAUYSN010000147.1 GCA_030696235.1 Sulfuricella sp.
AATATTCCGGGGTTCGTTCAGCCCTGGGAATATTACGTCCCTCACCCCAACCCTCTCCCGCAAGCGGGAGAGGGGGCAAACGTTGCCTCCCCCTGCGGGGAAGGAGTGGCTAGATACGGCAAGCCGGGGCGCATCGCTTCGGCGCTCCAGATCATGCTCGAAGGCCCGATTGGCGGCGCAGCCTTCAACAACGAATTCGGCCGCCCCAACCTGGCCGGCTATTTCCGCACCTACGAAGAGCAGGTGGCCGGGGAAATGCGCGGTTATCACAAGCCGATCATGCTGGCCGGGGGCGTCGGCAACATTTCCGCGCGCCACGCAGAAAAGCACCAGATCACGCCGGGCGCGCTGATCATCCAGCTCGGCGGCCCGGCCATGCTGATCGGCCTCGGCGGCGGCGCGGCATCGAGCATGGATACCGGTGCGAATGCCGAAAACCTCGACTTCGACTCGGTGCAGCGCGGCAACCCGGAAATGCAGCGTCGCGCTCAGGAGGTGATTGACCGCTGCTGGCAACTGGGCGATCAGAATCCCATTATCTCGATTCACGATATCGGCGCGGGCGGGCTGTCCAACGCACTGCCGGAGCTGGTCAACGATTCCAGACGCGGCGGAATCTTCAAGCTGCGCGCCATCCGCAACGAAGAGCCGGGCATGTCGCCGATGCAGATCTGGAGCAACGAGGCGCAGGAGCGCTACGTGCTCGCCGTCAAGCCGGAGGATTTTCCGCAGTTCGAGGCGATTTGCCAGCGCGAGCGCTGCCTCTATGCCGTGGTCGGCGAGGCTACCGCCGAACAGCGACTGATACTTGAAGACAGTTATTTCAACAACCAGCCGATCGACATGGAACTGTCGGTGCTGCTCGGCAAGCCGCCGAAGATGACGCGCAATGTGGCGCACTTGGCTCGTGAACTGCCGTCTTTCGAGACGGCCGGGATCGACCTCAACGAGGCGGCGCTGCGCGTGCTGCGCCTGCCGGCGGTGGCGGACAAGACCTTTCTGATCGCCATCGGCGACCGCACCGTCGGCGGCATGACCGCACGCGACCAGTTCGTCGGTCCGTGGCAAATCCCGGTGGCGGATGTGGCGGTAACTCTGGCCGGGTTCGAGGAATATCGCGGCGAGGCCTTCGCCATGGGCGAGCGCACGCCGCTGGCGCT
>JAUYSN010000148.1 GCA_030696235.1 Sulfuricella sp.
AGCGCCAGCATGAACAGCACGAAAACGATGAAGGCGGCCCACATCCAGGGTTCGCCGATAGAGATTGTGTTATTCATTGTTACGTTCAAATTTTCTCAGGTTAAGGGCGATACCTCCCCTACGGCTGAAAACAGCCGCAGGAGAATACAGGTTCAGGATTGGTGGAAGAGCTACCGCATGGGTCGGCTTGGACAGCGCTATACCTTGAGGCGCTTCAGCATCTCGATGCGCTCGTCCAGCGGCGGATGGGTCATGAACAGGCGCTTCAAGCCTGAACCCATTCCACCGGAAATGCCGAAAGCGGCCATCTTTTCCGGCAGCGGCGCCGGATCGTGCTGGGCCTTGAGGCGCTCCAGCGCGGCGATCATGGCACCCTTTCCAGCCAGCGCCGCGCCACCCGAGTCGGCAATAAACTCGCGCCGGCGCGAAAACCACATGACGATGATCGACGCGAGGATGCCCAGCACCATCTCGGCGATGATCATGGTCACGAAAAACGCCGGGCCGGTTCCCCTCTCGGTCTTGAACACGACCTTGTCCACCAGATGGCCGATGACGCGTGACAGGAACATCACGAAAGTGTTGACCACCCCCTGGATTAGCGCCAGCGTCACCATGTCGCCGTTGGCGACGTGGGAGATTTCGTGCCCCAGCACCGCTTCCGCCTCAGGCTTGGTCATGGCCTGCAACAGACCGGTTGAAACTGCCACCAGTGCGCTGTTCTTGTTCATGCCGGTAGCGAAAGCGTTGACGTCGGGTGAGTCGAAAATCGCTACTTCCGGCATGCCGATGCCGGCGATCTGCGCCTGGCGCCGCACGGTTTCGACCAGCCAGACTTCGCCTGGGGTTTCGGGAGTCTCGATCACCCTCGCACCCGTCATGCGCTTGGCAGTCCATTTGGAAATGGCAAGCGAGATGAAGGAACCGCCCATGCCCATCACGGCGGCGAAAATCAGCAGGCTGCCGAGATTCAGGCCGGCTTCGGTGAGATAAGGCTCCACTCCCAGCAGCCGCATGGTGATTGAGAGCACCAGGACAATGGCCAGGTTGGTGGCGAGAAAAAGAATAATGCGTTTCATGATTCAGTCTCCGGGGTGTTCGGTTTCTTTTCCGTGTGATTCGGCCTTGTGGGTCAGGAACAGCGATGCGCCGATCAGGGCGATGGCCCCGCCGAGATACAGGAGG
>JAUYSN010000152.1 GCA_030696235.1 Sulfuricella sp.
GTTGCACAGAGTTCTCCTGCCGGCAATTGATCCAGGATCAGGCGGATCAACCGCATCGATTCCAGCACTTCCTCGAAACGTACCGTGACCCGGGCCGCAACGTCGCCATTGCGATGGGTGGCCATGCGCACGTCGAGACTATCGTAGGGTGCGCAGGGGAACTGTGCGCGCAGGTCCCAGGCCTGGCCGCTGGCCCGCCCCGGCAAACCGGTCAACCCCAGTTGCGCCGCCAGGTCGGGCGAGACACGTCCGGTGGTGAGGAAGCGATCCTGGGCTCCCGCGTGCTCGTCGTAAATGTCTTTCAGGATATCGATCTCGTGTTCGAGATGTTTGAACGCCTGCAGGATGCGTTCGCGGCCCTTGTCGTCGAGGTCGCAGGCGATGCCGCCGGGCACGATTTTGTCCATCAGGTAGCGGTGGCCGAACAGATCGCCGTTCAGCCGCAGCACATCCTCCTTGAGGATCCAGAACTGGGCGAAGCCGAATGCCAGCGCCACGTCGTTACCCAGGTAACCGAGGTCGCCGAGGTGGTTGTGGATGCGCTCCAGCTCGAGTAGCACAGCGCGCAACGCCAGGGCACGGGGCGATGGCGTGGTGCCGGTGACGCTTTCCACCGCTTGGGCGTAGGCCCAGGCATAGGCTACGGTGCTGTCGCCGCTGACCCGCCCGGCGAGCCTGGCGCCCTGTTCCAGGTTCATGCGCTCGAAAAGCTTTTCGATGCCCTTGTGCTTGTAGCCAAGGCGCTCTTCCAGCCGCAGCACGCGCTCGCCGATGATCGAGAAACGGAAGTGGCCCGGTTCGATGGTGCCGGCATGGACGGGGCCGACCGGGATTTCATGGACGCCGTCGCCGGTCACCTTGACGAAAGGGTAGGCATCGGTTTCAGTCGGGAACACGGCATTGCCGTCGAAATTCTTCCTGAGCGGATGCACATTGTTCGGCCAGGATTTGTGCCGCAGCCATTTGCGGCGGTCGTTGCTGCCACTGGCATGTAGTCCGAGCAGGTCGGCGGCGGCGCGCTGCATGCGGTTGGCGCAAGGGAACAGGTCGCTGATCTTGGGATAGGAAGGGCGCTCGGCGGAAAGCGGCAAGGTCAGGCACAGCATGCCCAGCGCGGTGACCAGCGAGATATGCAGGGCATAGCCGGCATCGCGCGCCAGTTCGTCGCTGCCCCACAGCGCGACCAGCGTGCCGCCGCCACGCGCCACTTGCTCGCACAGGCTGCGGAATTGAACGGCATCCACCGTGCCGTGCCAGATCGGCATGGCGCCGGGCAGTT
>JAUYSN010000160.1 GCA_030696235.1 Sulfuricella sp.
CAGTTCCATCCAGTCAGAAACCGCGTGGCGGTCGGACTTGCGCGCCCGCACCGCGCCCGCCATCTGGATCGCGCCGCCGAACCAGAGCATTTTCTCGGTCAACGTGGTTTTGCCGGCGTCCGGGTGGGAGATGATGGCGAAGGTGCGGCGGCGGCGGATTTCTTCTTGCAATGTCATGGCAACAGGCTGTTTTGGAAAGTAAAAGAGGCGGAATTATAGCGTTTTATCGGGTTGATAGACAGTCCGCATTAAGACTATATTTCAAGCCGGGAGTTCAGAGAATTTTGTGATGTGTTACTTGGTACGGCGGGTCGCTCGCGGTCGATCTAGGGTGTGCTGGGTGCGGGCAGTGCCTCTGCCGGGTTCGGGGCGGCGGTTTCCAGCCTGCGTGCGTCCTGTTCCCACCGGTTGCCAGGCCGGCACCAGGTGCTTCTTGCTGGCGCCGATCAGGTCGGTGCGGCCCATCTGCTTGAGTGCCTCGCGCAGGAGCGGCCAGTTCTCGGGGTCGTGGTAGCGCAAGAAGGCCTTGTGCAGCCGCCTTGCCCTGCCGCTTTTCGGGATAGCCACTTCTTCGCCTGTGCGGCTGACCTTGCGCAGCGGGTTCCTGCCGGTGTGATACATGGCGGAGGCCATCGCCATCGGCGTGGGGGTGAAGTTCTGCACCTGGTCCAGGCGGAAGCCGTTGGCCTTGAGCCACAGCGCCAGTTCCAGCATGTCCTCGTCGGTGGTGCCGGGGTGGGCGGAGATGAAGTAGGGAATCAGGTACTGTTCCTTGCCGGCTTCCTTGGAAAACTTCTCGAACAGTTCCTTGAACTTGTAGTACGCACCCATGCCCGGCTTCATCATCTTCGACAATGGCCCTTCGGCGATGTGCTCCGGCGCGATCTTGAGATAGCCGCCGACATGGTGGCTGACCAGTTCCTTGACGTATTCCGGCGACTTCACCGCGAGGTCGTAGCGCACGCCCGATCCGATCAGGATTTTCTTGATGCCGGGCAGGGTCCGCGCCTTGCGGTAGAGCTGGATCAGCGGGCCGTGGTCGGTGCCCATGTTTTCGCAGATGTCCGGGAAAACGCAGGAAAGCCGACGGCAGGAGGACTCGATCTTGGGGTCGCGGCACTTCAGCCGGTACATGTTGGCGGTGGGGCCGCCCAGGTCGGAGATGATGCCGGTGAAGCCCGGCGTCTTGTCGCGGATTTCCTCGACCTCGTGCAGGATCGAGGCTTCCGAGCGGTTCTGGATGATGCGTCCTTCGTGCTCGGTGATCGAGCAGAAGGTGCAGCCGCCGAAGCAGCCGCGCATGATGTTGATCGAGAAGCGGATCATTTCGTAGGCCGGAATCTTCGCCTCGCCGTAGGCAGGGTGCGGACGTCGGTTGTAGGGCAGGTCGAAGACGCCGTCCATCTCTTCGGTGGTCAGCGGAATCGGTGGAGGGTTGATCCACACGTCGCGGTCGCCGTGAGCCTGCACCAGCACGCGGGCGTTGCCGGGATTGGCTTCGAGATGCAACACGCGGTTGGCGTGAGCGTACAGGACGGGGTCATCCCGTACTTGTTCGAATGAGGGCAGCCGGACAATGCCGGCAGTGCGGTCGTGCCCCGCCCTATACGTAGGGTGCGCCATGCGCA
>JAUYSN010000073.1 GCA_030696235.1 Sulfuricella sp.
TGCGGCTTGAAGATCAGTGTGTTGTCGGACAGTTCGCACGAGCGGTGGCTAAAGGTCGACAGCACATGGACCTTGACGTGTTTGGCACTGAGCCGGCGGTCGGTGATGCGCGACCACAGGATCGGGTGCATCTCGGCCATGTTGGAGCCCCACAGAACGAAGGCGTCGGCGTGCTCGGCGTCGTCGTAGCAGCCCATCGGCTCATCGATGCCGAAGGTGCGCATGAAGCCCACCACAGCGGAGGCCATGCAATGGCGGGCGTTGGGGTCGAGGTTATTGGAACGGAAACCGGCCTTGAACAGCTTGGCGGCAGCATAGCCTTCCCAGATCGTCCACTGGCCCGAGCCGAACATGCCGATCCCCTTCGGGCCCTTGGCTTTAAGGGTGGCCTTGCACTTCTCTTCCATGATGTCGAAGGCCTTGTCCCAGCTGATCGTGGTGAACTCGCCGTTCTTGTCGTACTTGCCGTCCTTCATGCGCAGCAGCGGCGTAGTCAGCCGATCTTTGCCGTACATGATCTTCGACAGGAAGTAGCCCTTGATGCAGTTTAGGCCCTTGTTGACCGGCGCATCGGGGTCGCCCTGGGTCGCCACTACGCGGCCGTCCTTGGTGCCCACCAGCACACCGCAGCCGGTGCCGCAGAAGCGACATACACCCTTGTCCCATTTGATGCCGGTATCGCCGCCCGCCGCCAGCGCCTCCCGCACGCCCGGCACCGTCACCCCGGCCGCAACAGCCGTCGCGGCCACTGCACTGGTCTTGATAAACTCACGTCGCGTCAACTTCATTTCAGGCCTCCTCGCAAAACATCATCGTTTCTCAAAATTGTTCAAGCAGCCGCTTCCGCGAGAATCTCGCCGATCGTTACGGCGGAAACCGGGCACGGCCCATAACACGCCCCACAGCCGGTGCAGGCTACGGGATCGACTTCCGGCCGGGCAACCGCGCCGACAGAAATTCTGAAGCGGATGGCGCCAACCGGGCAGGACTCGCCGCAGGTTCTGCACACCACCTGCTTCTGGGCAAGACAGGACGGCGCGATGATGGCCCTCAATGGCCAAGGCGCACCGTCAGCCCGCCTGTTCAAGACGCCGCTTTTGCACTTTCCTGCGCAGTCGCCGCAAAACGTGCACTCGCCTTTGGAAAAATTCACTTGAGGGAAGCCGCCCCGACCCGTTTCCAGGATTTTCTCGGTGCAAGCGCCGACGCAGTCACCGCACCGGCTGCATGCCTCCACGAAATCCGGCTCGGCCACCGCCCAGGGTGGACGGATAACTTGTCGAGACCCACTGAAATTCCCGCGGATAAACTGAGCGCGGCTAATGCCGTTTGTCACAGGGCGCATTCCCACTTCCATATCGTGGGAATAAGATTGCGCGGAAATAGCTTGCGCAGCCTTGACATAAATCAAATATTTCGAATATCTTGAGACGTTTCCGCTCTAGATTTCACGAGTGCGCAGACAGCATAAAATTGCATTCCCCTATGTAAATCGGTAGTATTTTCTGTTGCACCCCACAGCAAAATCCACCAACTCCGAGAGGAAACGATTTGAGCAGCCCCAAGGTTCATGCAATCCTGGCCAATCTCCCCCTGTTCAAGCAAATGGGTCCGGAAGAAATCGACCGGATCGCGCAAAACACCAGGGAATTGCACGCTACACGCGGGGAAATTGTGTTTCAGCGGGGCGATCCGTCGCACGGCTTTTATGTCGTGGTTCATGGCCAACTGAAGCTGGCGTTCTCGTCGCCGCAGGGAGTGGAAAAGGTGGTGCACTTGGTTGGCCCCGGAAAAACATTCGGGGAAGCGGTGATGTTCATGGGCATGCCTTACCCGGTCTATGCCCAGGCACTGGCCGACTCACTCCTGCTGCATATTTCCAGAACGGCAGTGTTCGATGGAATCGAACGCGACCCGATCTTCTGCCGCAAGATGCTGGCCGGCCTAAGCAGCAGGCTGCACAGCCTGATCGGCGATGTCGAAGCCTACAGCTTGCGCTCCTGCACCCAGCGGGTGATCGGCTACCTGCTGCAACATGACTGCGACAATCCCGACAGC
>JAUYSN010000168.1 GCA_030696235.1 Sulfuricella sp.
AGAAATTCGATTTTTGCTTTTCTCCGTGTCTCTGTGCCTCTGTGGTTCAAAGTGTTGAAACTAGATTCTGTATTCTCTCCGCAGCTTCCACGCACTGCGCCAATGGCGCAACCAGTGCGATGCGGACGAAATTCGTACCGGGGTTGAGGCCGTGCGCCTCGCGCGCGAGAAAACTGCCGGGCAAAAGCGTGACATTATAATCCTGGTACAGCGCTTTCGCGAATTCCGTATCGGATACCGGTGTCTGCGCCCACAGGTAGAACGAGGCGTCGGGCTCCTCCACCTTGAGAGCCTGCTGCAGGAGCGGGGTAACGGTGGCAAATTTCTCCCGGTAAAGGCGGCGATTTTCCTCGACATGCGCTTCGTCGTTCCAGGCCGCAGCGCTTGCCGCCTGCACCGCAGGGTTCATGGCGCAGCCATGGTAGGTGCGGTAGAGCAGGAATTTTTCCAGGATCGACTCGCAGCCGGCGACGAAGCCGGAGCGCATGCCAGGCACGTTGGAGCGCTTGGAAAGGCTGTTGAACACCACCAGCCGGCCGTAATCCTCGCCGCCCATCTGGTGCGCGACCTGCAGTGCGCCGAGCGGCGGCACATGCTCATCGGGGTACAGTTCCGAATAGCATTCGTCGGAGGCGATGGTGAATCCGTATTTGTCGGACAGGTCGAACAGGCTCGACCATTCCTCGATATCCATCACCTTGCCGGTGGGGTTGCCGGGCGAACAGGCATAGACCAGCTGGGTGCGCCGCCAGATTTCCTCCGGGACGCTGGAAAAATCCATGGCGTAGCCGTTTTCCGGCGTGGTGTTGAGGAAATACGGCGTAGCTCCGGCCAGCAGCGCTGCGCCCTCATAAATCTGGTAAAACGGGTTGGGGCAGATGATGACCGGCTGCGGTTTGGACGTGTCGATCACCGCTTGGGCGAAGGCGAACAGAGCCTCGCGGCTGCCGTTCACCGGCAGGATCTGGGTGTTCGGGTTGAGCGGCGGAATGCCGTAGCGGCGCTCGATCCAGGCGCCGATAGCCTGACGCAGCGCATCGCTGCCCTGGGTTGTGGGATAATTCGCCAGCCCGTCCAGATTTTCAGCCAGCGCACGGCGGATGAAGTCGGGCGTGGCGTGCTTCGGTTCGCCGATGGAAAGATTGATCGGGCTGTAGTCCGGGTTCGGCGTCACGCCGCGGAACAGGTCGCGCAGCTTCTGGAACGGATAGGGGTGGAGCAGGTCGAGGTTGGGGTTCACAATTTTCGGGAAAGTAACGTTTCTAGATGCACAACATTATAAACCTAGAAAAGCTTTTAACCACGAATTTACACGAATGAAACACGAATGTTCACTAATAATCAGTTGGTTATAATAGCGAATCTAATTCGTTTTTTTGAGGCGCGATAATTGACTCAACTTATTCGTGTTTATTCGTGAACATTCGTGCCATTCGTGGTTAATCGTTTTTAGCAAAGGCTCGCTGCGTGGCATCCAAAG
>JAUYSN010000171.1 GCA_030696235.1 Sulfuricella sp.
AGCGCGTTGACCGTCTTGATCACGTCGAACTCCTGGCGCGAGCAAGACGGGCAGGCAATGATATTCACCCCTTTGCTGCGGATATGCAGGCTCTTCAGGATGTCGAAGCCGACCTTGACCTCTTCCACCGGATCAGCTGCCCATGAAACCCGGATGGTGTCGCCGATGCCGGCGGCCAGCAACATGCCGAGGCCGATCGCCGACTTGACGCTGCCGGAACGCAACCCACCCGCTTCGGTAATACCGAGGTGCAGCGGTTGCTCGATCTGGGCGGCGAGCAGCTTGTACGCCTCGACCGTGGTGAACACGTCGGAAGCCTTGAGGCTCACCTTGAAATCCGGGAAATTCAGGCGATCGAGGATCTCGATGTGGCGCAGCGCCGATTCCACCAGCGCATCGGGAGTGGGCTCGCCGTATTTCTTTTGCAGGTCCTTCTCCAGGGAGCCGGCGTTGACGCCGATGCGGATCGAAATGCCGTGGTCTTTCGCCGCCTGAACCACCGCCTGCACGCGATCCTCGCGCCCGATGTTGCCGGGGTTGATGCGCAAACAGTCCGCACCCAGTTCGGCGACGCGCAGGGCGATTTTGTAATCGAAGTGGATGTCGGTGATCAAGGGCACCGGCGAGCGCTTTTTGATCTCGCCGAAGGCCTCCGCCGCCTCCATGCTGGGAACGGAAACCCGCACGATATCCACACCCGCCCTTGCTGCGCGGCCGATCTGGGCGAGCGTCGCCTCGACGTCGCAGGTTTCGGTGTTGGTCATGGTCTGTACGCTGATCGGCGCATCGCCCCCGACGGCGACCGAACCGACCATGATCTGCCGGCTCTTGCGGCGGGGTATTTCAGGTTTAAACATGGGTTACTCGATGGTTACTCAATGGTCAGTCGCGCCACATCCACCTTGGTGTGGGGCGCAAGGTCGACCGGCTTGTCTTTGTAAGTCAATCTGACGTGGGCGGCATTGCCAATCACCAGGGAAAACGGCGGGTTGCCCCGCACCGACTGCTGGCTGCCTTTCGGGTTCAACTGATAAAAAATAACCTTACCGCTTCTATCCTTCACCTCGACCCAGGAATCACCGTCGAACACAAACTGCAGGCGCTGGCCACCGACTTCCGCCATGGGAGGAACTGGGGGAACGGGAGCATCCGCAGTAGCCGGAGCAACCGGGGCAGAGACGGGTACAGTTGCAGATCCGGGAGCCGGCTCAGCTTGATTCGTGACGGGCGCAGCCTGAAGCGGTGCCTCAGCCTGCGGCAACGACAGAACCATCGTGGTTTCTCCAGCGGACTTCACCGGCACATCCTGGAGTGATGGTTGCCCCTGGAGAAATTCGACCATTCCCCAGGACAAGACCAACACTGCCACACCGATGATTGCGGCATATTTCGTCCCGGGCTTGCCGGAGTGATCGCCAAACGGCATCAGCCTGCGCTTGCCGCCAAATTCGATCCTGCTCGTTGGCACGGCAATCGACTGGGCTTGAGGTGGCTCAGGCTGGCAGAGTGCCAGCAACGGTTCGGGATCGAGATGCACCAGCTTGGCATAATTCCGCAAAAAGCCACGCAGAAATGTCTTGCCCGGCAGGCTGGCATGGTCATCCGCCTCCAGTGCCTCGATCTGGCGCGGAGCAAGCCTGAGTTGACGTGCCACTTCAGCCACGCTCAAGCCAAGCCGCTCGCGCGCTTCGGCTAGCACCTTGCCCGCACTCGGCCTGGCCTCTGTCTGCTGCTCAGCAGCAGCACCCTCAAATTCTTCAGTCACTCAATACCTCTGTCACTCATATTTCCCGCTGCGCAACGCCTGGGCTTCGGGCGAATCGGGGAAGGTTTTCCTCAGTTGCAGACCATAACTGGCTTCGTCGTTGCGATTACCCATCCGGCGTTCAATGCGTATCCCCAGCCACAAGCTTTCCGGGGTCGGCGCGGCAATCTGGGAAAACTGATTGATAAATTTCCTGGCCTCGCCGTAGTTTCCACGCTTGAAGTTAATATCGGCCAAGTGGAATAGTGCCTGAGGCTGACGAGGTTGAAGCCTGATCGCTTTCAGCAGAAACTCCTCAGCTTCAACGTCGTCATTTTTCTTGCGCGCACAAATCCCGGCGTTGAGATAAGACTTCTCGGGTGTGGCATACAGGGGATTCTTCAGGGCCGCCATGAAATACCGGATGGAATCGTCAATCTTGCCGCGCTGGCAAAGAAACCAGCCGTAATTGTTGTTGGTGTCGGAATCGGCACTGCTCAGGCTGAGCGAGCGGCGAAAATTCTCTTCCGCCTTGTCATCCTCGCGCAACGTCATGTAAACCAGGCCCAGCATGTTATACGCAGGCGCGAAGCCGGAATCCGCCCGGATCGCCACATTCAGCTCCTCCAGCGCCACGCCTAACTGACCGGAGCTAAAATAGGCCGCGCCCAGATCGGTGTGAATCTGGGCACGCTGGCGCGCTTCGGTCTGCTCTTCCGCGGATGCGTAACCACCCGCCAGAAATCCTGCTCCGAGCAGCGTCAGGAATAACAGTCGCTTAAATTTTTGCTTCAGGTTTTGCTCCCTGCTCATGCAGCCACCTCAATTTTTATCGTGCGCCTGGTTTTATCCTGCACTTTGCCGGCCAGCTGGCCACATGCGGCGTCGATGTCGTCACCACGAGTCTTGCGTGTCGTCACCACGCGCCCGGCATCGATCAAAATCGCTCCAAAACGGCGAATGACATCAGCGGGCGAACGCTTGTATTCAGAATCCGGGAACGGATTAAATGGGATCAGGTTGAATTTGCACGGCACGTCACGCGTCAGGGCGGCCAGCTCACGCGCATGAGCGGGGCTATCGTTGACGCCGTCCAGCATGACGTATTCGAAAGTAATGAAATCCCGCGGCGCATCGACGACATAACGACGGCAGGCCGCCATCAGATCGCTCAGCGGGTATTTCTTGTTGATCGGCACCAGTATGTCGCGCAGCGCGTCGTTCGGCGCATGCAGCGAAACCGCCAGCGCCACCGGGCACTGCTCGCGCAGACGATCCATGGCAGGGACGATACCGGAAGTGCTGACCGTCACACGGCGGCGCGACAAGCCATAGGCGTTGTCGTCCAGCATCAGGTGCAACGCGGTCACGGTGTTGTCGAAATTGAGCAGGGGCTCACCCATGCCCATCAGCACCACGTTGCCGATTACTCGTTCATTTCTTGGTGTGCATCCCAGCGCCTTGTTCGCCCACCACAACTGGCCGATGATCTCGGCCACGCCGAGGTTGCGGTTAAAACCCTGCCGTCCGGTAGAACAAAAACTGCACTCCAGGGCGCAACCCACCTGAGAGGAAACACACAGAGTGCCGCGATCACCCTCGGGAATGAACACGGTTTCAACGCCCTGCCCCGCACCCACGTCGAGCAGCCACTTGCGCGTGCCGTCGTCGGAAATCTGCTCCTGCATCAAGCGCGGCGGTTCGACTACCGCCAGCCCGCTCAACTTCTCCCGCAGCGCCTTGGACAGATCGCTCATCCGGGAGAAATCGCTTTCCCCGAACTGATGCATCCAGCGCAGCAGCTGCTTGGCGCGGAACGGCTTTTCGCCGCATTCCGCGAAGAAAACAGCAAGCTTTTCTTGGTCGAAGTCGAGCAGGTTGACAGTCATTAACGGGTATAGACTTCCATCGACGGGAAGAAATAGGCAATCTCAATCCCGGCATTTTCCAGGCTGTCGGAGCCGTGCACTGCGTTGGCGTCGATGCTCTCGGCGAAATCGGCGCGGATAGTGCCCTTGTCGGCCTTCTTCGGATCGGTGGCGCCCATCAGCTCGCGGTTCTTGGCGACAGCGTTCTCGCCTTCCAGCGCCTGCACCATCACCGGACCGGACATCATGAATTCAACCAGGTCCTTGAAGAAAGGACGCTCGCGATGAATCGCGTAGAAGCCTTCGGCTTCAGTACGGCTCAGATGAATCATGCGCGAGGCGACGATTTTCAGGCCATTGCTTTCGAAGCGGGAATAAATTTTGCCGATCACGTTTTTTGCCACTGCGTCGGGTTTGATGATTGAGAGGGTGCGTTCAACAGCCATTCTTTATTCTCCAGAAGTTTAATTAAAAACGTGTAAAAATACCACATTTATCACATAAAATAAACGTCTTATGCGACCTTAACCCCCTGCGCTGTTGCGGCCGGGGATATCGCGCCACCATGCAGCGCTGCAAGCGTAGTCTGGATGCAAGATCCTGGCTACGAACTGAGTGGGATGTACCGCAAGCGCGACACCCCTTAACTTGAGCCCGTCAAAACCCCATCAGCAGCAGCCACATCGGCAGCGTCACCATCGCCAGCAGCGTGGTCACCATCACCTGGGCGGCGCTGATGCTGCCGTCCCCGCCCATGCGCATCGCCAGCACGTAAGACACGGTCGAGACCGGCAGCGCCGCCATCAGCACGGCGATGTGAAAATACACCCCGGTCAGACCAAAGGCCGATGCCAGCCCCCAGGCAATGGCGGGCAGCACCAGCAGCTTCACGATCACGCCATACCACAGGGTTCCCCGGTGGTGGTTCAAACTCTGTAACTTCAAGCCGGCGCCGACGGCGATCAGTCCCATCGGTAGTGAAGCCTGGGAGAGAAGCGCGATGGGGCGCTGCAATAAATCCGGCAAATGCAGCCCCGCCAGGCTGAAGGAAATCCCTCCCGCAGTGGCCATGATCAGTGGATTGAACAGGATCTCCTTCAACCAGTGACCCTCGCCGTGGCGCGCCAGCGCCCACACCGATGCCACATTGGCCATCGGCACCAGAAAACCCATCAGCAATCCGATCGCCGCCAGCCCATCCTGACCATGGATAGACCCCGCCACGGCCAATCCCACGTAGCTGTTGAAACGAAAGGACGACTGGAACGATGCAGCAAACACTTTGGGCGGCGCGTGGAATAGATATTTCGCAACATAACCGAGGATCATGCCGGCCAGCATGTAAAGGGTGGCCACCTCCAGCATCGGCGTGGCTGCACCCAGATCGATCTGGAAACCGGACAGGGAATGAAACAGCAGAGCAGGGAAAAACACGTAGTAAATCAGCCTGTCCAATTGCGGCCAGAAATCGTCGCTCAAACGGAACCATCGGCGCAGACCGTAGCCTAGCAGGATCAGGGCAAAGATTGGAAAGATGGCCTGCGCAACGGACATGTCGCCTCGACAAGGTCGTAATCAGGGGTTAAAAAGGAACGCCCCGCAAGCAGGCGGGGCGTTGCACGAAGAGCTAAATCGGCTTACTTATACAACAGATTCGGCAGCCACAAGGTAACTTCCGGCACATAGGTAATCAGGCCGAGATAGAGCAGCATGATGCCTACCCACGGCAACGTCGCGATGGAAACCTCGGTCAGCCCCATCTTCGCCAGATGGCTGGCGACGAACAGGTTCAATCCCACCGGCGGATGGATCATGCCGATTTCCATGTTCACCACCATGATGATGCCGAGATGGATCGGGTCGATGCCCAGGGTTTTGGCAATCGGCAGGAACAGCGGCGCCAGGATCAGAACGATGGAGCTGGGCTCCATGAATTGCCCCGCCGCGAGCAGGGCGAGATTCACCACCAGCAGGAACATCCAGGGTTCCAGATTCTGCGCGACCACCCAGGTGGACATCGCCTGCGGGATTTGCTCCGAAGTCAGCAGGAAGGAGAACAGGATGGCGTTGGTGATGATGTAGAGCAGCATGGCGCTGGTATTGGCCGCGCTCAGCAGCACCTTGGGGACTTCCTTCCACTTCAGGTCGCGGTAAATGAACATCGCCGCGACAAAAGCATAGACCGCAGCAACCGCCGCCGCCTCGGTCGGGGTAAAAATGCCGCCGTAAATACCACCGATGATGATGACCACGAGGAACATTCCCCACCAGGCATCCCTGAACGATTCCCAGAATTCCCGGGCCGTGGGTTTGGGCTGGGTCGGAAAGTTGTGCCGCTTGGCCTGGACATACACCAGCGACATCATGATGAGCGCAAGCAGGAAGCCCGGCACGATGCCGGCAATGAACAATTTTCCGGCGCTCTCGCTGGTGGCAACTGCATAGATGATCATCACGATGGAAGGCGGGATCAGGATACCCAGCGAGCCGGCAGTCGCGATCACGCCCACGCCGAAACGCTTCGGATAGCCCGCAGCCACCATGGCGGGCAGCATCACCGAGCCGATCGCCATTACCGTGGCCGGACTGGAGCCGGAGATCGTGGCAAAAAAGGCACTCGCCAACACTGCCGCCATCGCCATACCACCCGGCATCCAGCCCACCACGTTGTTGGCGAAGCGGATGATGCGCTTGGCGATCTTGCCGTCGATCAGGAATTGTCCGGAAAGCACGAAGAACGGTACCGCCATGATGGCATAGCTCTCCAGCCCAGTGAACAGGCGCTGCGAGATGATGTTGACGGTATCCATCGAAAACGTTGAAAAACCGAGCAAAAACACCAGCACGGTCATGCCGAGCGCAATGGAAATGGGCGTGCCGGTAATGAGGAGCAGCAGCAGGATGGAAATGATGATCAGGAAGGTCATGACCGCACCTCCTGCTCGATTTCACTGCTGCCCTCATCGGCATAAGCATGGGTATGGATATGACCGCTGCGGAAGAAGAGCAGCATCGCCTGGATGAAACGGTAGCACATCAGGCCGGAACCGAAAGGGATCGCCAGGTAGATCACCCACATCGGCCATTCCAGGTCAGGAGAAATCTGGCCGGTACCGTAGATGAAGATCACCCAGCGCGCACCGAAAAAGGCGATCACGCCGGTGAAAATCACGCCCAGCGACATGGCGGTGATAATCAGAAAACGCTTGAACGAAGGGCGCGCCGCGTTAACCACGAAATCCACGCCGATGTGGATGCCGGTGCGCACGCCATAGGCGGCGCCGAATTTTGCCATCCAGATGAACAGGTAGATAGTGAGTTCCTGCGCCCAGCTGATGCCGGCGCCGCCCAGATAGCGCATCGCCACAGCGGCAAACGTAACCAGCGTGGCGGTAGCCATGAAGGTGACGATCAGGGTTTCTTCCAGACGATCCAGAATACGGTTAATCATATCGGCATCGCTTTAATTTTCAAACCTGGCCAAAAAAACCCCGGCGCGAGGCCGGGATCCGGGAGTTGCAGTTCAATTATTTCTTGGCCAAGCGCTCCTTCTCGACCTGGGCCGCGCTGGCGTATACGGACTGGATGATGTCCTTGCCGATCACGTCATCAAACTCCTTGTGCACCGGCAGCAACGCCTTATGCCACTCGATCCGTTCCTTCAGGGAAAGAACGTAGATCTCCGTGGTCTTGGCAGCCTTCACCTTGGCCAGCGCTTCGTCGTTTTCCTTCTGGGCGATATCGCGCTCGAACACGGTCGTTTCTTTCATCGCCTGGGTCAGCGCCTCGCGAATATCGGCCGGCAACCCCTCCCAGAACTTCTTGTTCACGATCACCGCATAGCCCAGGTAGGCGTGATCCGAAATCGTCATATGTTTCTGCACCTCATGCATCTTCTGGGTGTAGAGATTGGACACCGGGTTATCGGTACCATCCACCACGCCCTGCTGCAGACCGGTATATACTTCGCTGAACGCCATCACCTGGGGGTTCGCGCCGAGCGCCTTCATCATCGCATCCGACACTTTCGACTGCTGGATGCGCATCTTCAGACCCTTGAAATCCGCTACGGTGCGCAGCGGCTTGTTCGCGCTCATCTGCTTGAAGCCGTTGTCCCAGAACGCCAACCCCATGACGCCCTTGGTTTCCAGCTTGGCGAACAACTTCTTGCCGACGTCACCGTCCATGACGCGGTACAGGGTTTCCTTATTGGGGAAAATATAGGGCAGGTCGAACACTTCGAATTCGCGTGCGCCCATCGGACCGAACTTGGAAAGCGACGGTGCCAGCATCTGCACCGCGCCAATCTGCAAGGCTTCGACTTCTTCGCGGTCCTTGTAGAGCTGGCTATTGGGGTAGACTTCGACCTTGACCTTGCCTTTGGTTTTTTCCTCGGCCAGCTGCTTGAATTTCTCCGCCGCCCGGCCCTTGGGCGTGTCGGGCGCCACCACATGGCTGAACTTGATGACAATTTCCCCTGCGGCATTGGCAAACCCGCTCACACCAAGGGCTAGAACAAACATGATTGCTGTGCGAAATTTCATGTGACCTCTCCAAAAATTAAGGTATTCGACCAAAATTCACATCCACGTCCCGGAAATTCTATCTTATATATAAGACATACAAGTGCCATACTATATTGCTCTCTCGAGTTTTACAATCACTCCAGGTTCATCTTCCTTTGCTTGGTATTCGCAATCCACTCCAATACCCGGTACGAATGCCAGCTTTTCCCCGCTGAACAGCAACGGTAGCCTCTGCCGCTGCCACGGAGGCATGCCCGCTTCCTGCAACAGGTTCTTCAAGCTGCGTGTGGGCCTGAGGCAATCCGGGCGCAGCCGCTCGCCGCCCTGGCGCAGCCTGATCGTAACCGGTGCGGCAGTCAGTCTGGCCAGACTCAATCCCTGCCCCGTCGTCCGCTCGAACAGCAGCCTGCCGCCTGAATCCGGCAGTTGCAGTTCGTCCTCGAATGTCCAGGTCAATGCCAGTTCGGGCCGCGGCACAGATGTCTTTTTCTTGCCCTCGGGTGATTTGGCCGAGGGTTCAATATGCACCTCACCGCGATAGCGCCGGATCACGACGCCTCCCAAGGAAATGCGGACCTGAGCATCGTCACGGGCACTGCACAGCTGCTGCAGCAGGTTTTCCAGCCGCCCGGAAGAAGGCATGGGAATCCCGGATTCTGCCAGCCAGTAGCGCAACAGGTTCCTGGCACGCGCCCCGGACAGGCTGCGCAGGGCATCCACCCGCAAATTGCCATTCACCACCGCAATCGCGCGGTCCAGCCGCGCCAGGTCATTCGACAACTGCGCGCTTTCCGCCAGATTCCGGCTGGCACGGGCAAAGGTTTCGCGGTATCCGGGAAAGCGCTTCGCCAGAAGCGGCATCACCCGATGGCGCAGGTAGTTGCGATCGTAGGAAATATCTGCATTGCTCTCGTCCTCAACCCATTGCAAGCCGCTCAGGGTAGCGTAATCGAGAATCAAGCGGCGCGGCACATCGAGCAGAGGGCGAAGATAGTGGGGCGTTTCCACCTCCCCTTCACCCCTCACCCCTAACCCCTCACGCATCTCACCCATCGCGCTCAGGCCTTTCGCTCCGGCGCCGCGCAACAACTGGAGCAGCAGCGTTTCCGCCTGGTCGTCGAGATGTTGCGCCAGCACGATAAAATCGGCTTGCTGTTCGGCAAACACCCGGTAGCGTGCGTCCCGCGCCAGTTCTTCCAGGCTCTCGCCCGGTTGGCGCTTGAGATCGACCTTAACGGCCTGGAAGGGAATGTTGTATCCGGCGCACAGCCGGGCGCAAAACTCGGCCCAATCGGCCGCATTCGGGCTGATCTGATGGTTGACGTAAACAGCGGAAAGGAGAAAATGCAGGCTGGAGCGAAGTTGCGCAAGGATGTCGAGCAGGGCCACGGAATCCGCCCCGCCGCTCAGGGCCAGCGTGAGATGCCGGCCCGGTTGAACCCAACTTTTTAGTTTGGCTTCGACAAGCGCGGGCAGATCACTTGGCAGCAGTTTCTTTGAACTTGCCATAGCCCATCAGGCGCTCGAAACGCGATTTGAGCAGATCGTCCAGCGACTGGTCCTGAAGCCGGCGCAGGCTTTCCTGCAGCGCTTTTTTCAGGTTTTGCATGACCACGTCCGGATCGCGGTGAGCGCCGCCCAGCGGCTCGCTCACGATCTTGTCCACCAGGCCGAGGGTTTTCAGGCGGTTGGCGGTGATTCCCAGCGTTTCTGCGGCTTCCGGCGCCTTGTCCGCGCTCTTCCACAGGATCGAAGCGCAGCCCTCCGGCGAGATCACGGAATAGCTCGAATATTGCAGCATCAGCATGACATCGCCGACGCCGATGGCCAGCGCACCGCCCGAGCCGCCTTCGCCGATGATGGTGCAGACGATCGGGGTTCTGAGTTCGGCCATGACATACAGGTTGCGGGCAATCGCCTCGGACTGGCCGCGCTC
>JAUYSN010000189.1 GCA_030696235.1 Sulfuricella sp.
CTTTGCGGTTAGTGCTTTTTTGATCGAGAAATGGAATAAGAGCTTGTCCGTAAATAATCAAGCACTGCGGGGCAGGGTGAAGAAGAAGGTGCTGCCCTCGCCCACCTTCGACTCGACCCATATTTCCCCGCCGTACATTTCGACGATCTTTTTTACCAGGGCGAGGCCGACGCCGGTGCTTTCCACCCGGTCTCTCGGGGCCAGGGTCTGGAACAGCTGGAATATTTTCTCGAAATACCGTTCCTCGATCCCCGGGCCGTTGTCGGACACGCTCAGTTTCCATTTGTTCCCCGCGGCTACGCAGCCGATGCGGATCTTGCCCTCGGGCTTGTCCATGTATTTGATGGCGTTGCTCAAAAGATTCTGGAACAGCTGCTGCAAACGGGTCCGCACCGCCACCACGGTGGGCAGCGGGCTGTCGAAGATGATTTCGATGTTCGGGGGCGGGGAAAGCAGGTCAATGACTTCATGCACCAGCTGATCGAGATCCACTGCGACGCCGGCCTCCTTCACCCGTCCGACCCGGGAATACTGCAAGATACCGTCGATCAGGCCATCCATGCGGCGCACCCGGGCGAGCAGCAGCCTCATGTGCTCTTTGCCCTCGTCGTCGAGCCTGTCCGCGTAGTCGGTCACCACCCAGTCGGCCAGCGAGCTGATGGCGCGCAGCGGCGCCTTCAGGTCGTGGGACACCACATAGGCGAAGTTCCTGAGCTCCTCGTTGGCGCTTTCCAGCTCGAGCACCAGCCGCGCCTGACGTTCCTCCACCTGCTTGCGCTCGGTGACGTCGCGCACGATGCCGGTGAACATGCGGTGATCGGCCAGGCGCACCTCACTGACCGCCAGATCCATCGGGAAAGTCGTCCCGCCCTTGCGCATCCCCATTACTTCGCGGCCGATGCCGACGATCCTTTTTTCGCCGGTCTGCAGGTAGCGGGCCAGATAACCATCGTGCTCCTCGCGGTGGGGTGAGGGCATGAGCATGGAGATGTTCTTTCCCACAACCTCGGCCTCAGTGTAGCCGAACATGCGCTCGGCTGCCGGATTGAAGCGGTCGATTATCCCCCGTTCGCCAATGACGATGATGCCTTCCGCCGCCGTCTCCACAATGGCGCGCACGCGCGCCTCGCTTTCGCGCAGCTGGGCGGCCTGGACCGCCAGCGCCTCTTCGGCGTGTTTGCGCTCGCCGATCTCCCGCCTGATGCGCAGAAACAGGAGGGACAAGAAAACCATCGCAAAAAGCAGTGCCAGGGAAAACATGACTAATGTTTTGTTGGCGTATTCCCGCTCTGCGTCCATGCGCTGCTTGAGCAGCGCCCTTTCGTGCCCCTGCATCGCCGTGACCAGGCTGCGGAGCGCGTCCATCTCTGTCTTGCCAGAGCCCACCATCAGCCGCTGCCGCGCCGCCTCGAAGCCCTGAGTCTGGCGCACAATGAGGGCCCGGTTCAGGAGAGTAAGCCTGGCTGCAATCTGGCGGGCAAGCTCGGGAATCCGCTGCTGCTGGGCGGGCTCGTCGGCGGTCTGCCGCTTCAGCTGCGACAGCAGTTCTCCAATCCGGGCGATGGCGGCGTCACGGCGCGGCAGGTAGGATTCGTCGCCGGTGATGATATAGCCGCGTTGGCCGGTTTCGGCCTGGTTCATGAGGGAAAAGATTTCCTCCAGGGTCGCCAGCGCCTCGTAGGTCTGCGTCACCCGCCGGGAGGCCTCGACATAATGAAGGCTGGACTGGTACACCAGCCCTCCGACCAAGGCCAGGATCGCCAGCGCAACGCCGAAGCCCCCGAGCACCTTGCTTTCAATGGACCATTTTTTCATTTTGTCACCCTGCGTCCGGGCCGCCGGCGCCCATTGACCGCAATGAGACCAAGTCCAGATCCATGGAGGAAATTTGTCGGCTTGGCAGGATGGAGGAAACGGGAGGTCGCGGTTTCACGCAGCATTTCCTGAAAGGGAATTCTCTAAGGTTTGCAGTTAAGCAAACATTATTCCAGACTTCCTTGCCCTCATGCAAGCAAGTCCGCGGCAGGTTGCGTTTTATCAGGGTTGGGCGTTGCAGTGAGCGTCGAAATAAACATGTTATAATCCCGCCAGATTATCAATTTCAAAGCACGGCGCAAGCGCCCCGCTTCAAGGTGCCTGCCGGCCAACCGTAAAAATCAACGATGCGGATTCTATTGAGTAACGATGATGGTTATTTCGCTCCTGGCTTGGCCTGCCTTGCCGAAACGCTTTCCTCCCTTGCCGATATCACTGTAGTCGCCCCAGAGCGCGACCGCAGCGGCGCCAGCAACTCACTCACCCTGGACCGCCCGCTAAGCCTGCGCAGAGCGCACAGCGGTTTCTATTACGTTAACGGCACGCCCACCGACTGCGTCCACCTTGCCGTGACCGGCATGCTGGATCATCTGCCGGACATGGTGATTTCGGGCATCAATCCCGGTGCCAACATGGGCGACGACACGGTTTATTCGGGTACGGTGGCGGCGGCAACCGAAGGTTACCTGCTGGGTGTCCCCTCAATCGCGGTGTCCCTGGTGAGCAAGGGGGCCGGCAACTATCCCGCCGCGGCGCGCGTGGTCGCCGAGATTGTCAAACGCCACCAGGAGCAGCCCTTCACCAGTCCGGTGCTGTTGAACGTCAATGTGCCGGATGTTCCCTACGAGCAGATTCAGGGCCGGGAGATCACGCGGCTGGGCCGGCGCCACAAGGCGGAACCCGTGGTGAAATCGGAGAATCCGCGCGGCGAAACGGTATACTGGGTGGGCGCGGCCGGCGCTGCGCAGGATGCCGGGGCCGGTACGGATTTCGGCGCCGTGGCGCGCGGCATGGTTTCTGTGACGCCGTTGCAGATCGACTTGACTCATTATGGGCAGATGGACGTGATCAAAGGGTGGTTATGAGTGCGAAACTCAGTGGCATCGGCATGACTTCGCAGCGTACCCGGGTGCGCATGGTGGAGCGCTTGCGCAGCCAGGGCATCAAGGACGAGGTGGTGCTCGATGCGATGGCTTCCGTGCCGCGCCATATTTTCGTGGACGAGGCACTGGCCACCCGCGCCTATGAAGACTGCTCGCTGCCGATCGGTTTCGGCCAGACCATTTCCAACCCCCAAACCGTTGCGCGCATGACTGAACTGCTGCGCGGCGGCAGGCCACTGGGCAAAGTGCTGGAAATCGGCACGGGCTGCGGCTATCAGACTGCCGTGCTGGCTCGCCTGGCGCAGGAAGTTTATTCCGTTGAACGGATCGCGCCGCTGCTGATGAAGGCGCGGGGGCATCTGCGCGAACTTCGCGCCGCCAACATCAAGGTCAAGCATGCAGACGGCTCCATCGGGCTGGAGGAGCTGGGGCCGTTCGACGGCATCATCATGACTGCGGCTGCCACCCACGTGCCGGAGGCGCTGCTGCCACAATTGGCCGTGGGCGGGCGGATGGTGTTCCCGATCGGAACCGGCGAGCAGCGCCTTTGTCTGATAGAACATACTGCTGAAGAATATCGTCAGACGACGCTGGAAGCGGTGAAATTCGTGCCGCTATTGCCGGGGTTGGCATGATTTCTGGCGCTGTTCTGGCCGCCGGTGCCTTTGCCCTGCTGATCAGCGGCTGCGCATCGACTAAGTCGAGTGCGCCTGTAGTCGAGCGTGCTTCCATGGCACAAAAAGCACCCGCCAAAATCTGGAAGGACGGGGACGAGCGTCCCCAGGCTTATACCGTGCAGAAGGGCGACACCTTATATGGCATCGCGCTGGAGCATGGCTTCGACTACAAGGAAGTGGCGGAGTGGAACGGCATCGCGCCGCCCTACACCATCCGCATCGGCCAGTCTGTGAAGTTTAATGCCTCTCCACAGACGGTAGTGGTCACTCCGTTGAAAGCCGGGTCGGTGGTGGAAACCCGGCAAGCCGGCGAGGATCCGTTGCTGAAGACCCAGCCCAAGGCGGTCAAGTTGCCTTATGCCCCACAAGGGGACTCCGATCCGCTACGGGCTAAAGCCCGTGCGGAATCGTATGCCGAACAGGCGGAAAAGGGTCTCACGGCCAAGGCGGAACCCCAGGACAAGCCGGCACCGACCGAATTGCCGGCAGAGAAAAAAGAGGGCATCCAGGCCGAGGATGAAGAGCGGGTCGAATGGAACTGGCCCGCTGCGGGCAAGGTGATCGCGCCGTTCAATGAGGCATCCAGTTCTGGCAAGGGCCTGGACATCGGCGGGAAGAGCGGCCAACCGGTTCTCGCTGCCGGACCGGGCAAAGTGGTTTATAGCGGCAACGGACTGCGCGGCTATGGAAAACTGGTGATCATCAAGCACAACAAGACTTATTTGAGCGCCTACGCGCACAATCACAAGATTCTGGTCAAGGAAGGGCAGAATGTGACCAGGGGCCAGAAAATTGCCGAAATGGGTGATTCCGATGCCGATCAGGTCAAGCTGCATTTCGAGATACGGCGGTTTGGCAAGCCGGTCGACCCGATAAAATATCTGCCCAGCGACAAATCCTGATGAGCGAAGATACTTACAGCGAAGAAGACGCGTTCCTGAGCGAAGACAAGGCCCCTCCGGGCGAGGAGAAGGCCGATGCGCTGCCGGAACTGCTTGAGCTGTCCAGCGAGCCGCTGCATGACCCGACCCTGATCTACTTCCATGAAATTGCTCAGAATGAGCTGCTGAGCGCAGCCGAGGAGTACACCCTTGCCTGCCGGGTGAAGCAGGGAGATTTCGATGCGCGCCAGCGGATGATCGAATGCAATCTCCGGTTGGTCGTGAATATCGCCAAGCACTACGCGAGTCGTAGTTTGGCACTGCTGGACCTGATCGAGGAAGGCAACCTGGGGCTCATCCATGCCCTCGAAAAATTCGATCCGGAGCGGGGGTTCCGCTTTTCCACCTATGCCACCTGGTGGATTCGGCAGAATATCGAACGCGCCATCATGAACCAGTCGCGCACCATCCGCATTCCGGTGCATGTGATCCGGGAGATGAACATTTGCCTGCAGGCGTTTCGTCACCTTGAAGTCCACAAGGGCAACGAACCCAGCGTGGAAGAGGTGGCGCACTTGCTGGGCAAGCCAGTGGCCGATGTGCGCTACGTGCTGAACCTGAATGAACGCATGGCCTCCCTGGATACGCCGCTGGATATCGACACTACCCTCTCCCTGAGTGATGCGCTTCCTGACGAAAACACCCTCTCGCCCGAACTGCAACTGCAGCACACCGAGCTTGAGGCGCTCGTGCGTCAGTGGCTGGAGGAGCTGGGAGACAAACAGCGCTGCGTGATAGAGCGGCGCTTTGGCTTGAACGGACACGCCATTCACACCCTGGAGGAAGTGGCTGACACCCTTGATATCACCCAAGAGCGGGTGCGCCAGATTCAGGTGGAGGCATTGAAACTCTTGCGCCGCAGCCTGAAGCGCAAGGGGATATCGCGAGACGATACACTCTGAGAAACTGAGTGTCCCGGGAAAATCAGTCTTCACGGATTTTGCGGATTACCGCAGATATTGCAGGTTAATTCGCCTCTCAACTTTTCACCCCTGCGATAAATCCGGATTAAGACAAAATGAAACTTGAGCCGACCGTTTACATCGTGGATGACGACGCCAAAATGCGCAGTGCGCTCTACCGGCTGGTACGGTCGGCGGGAATGAGGGCGGAATCTTTCGCCAGCGCACTGGAATTTCTCAGTGCCTATCATTCAGACCCCCCGGGCTGTTTGCTGCTCGATATGCAAATGCCTCGCATGAGCGGGCTGGAATTACAGCAGCGCCTCAAACTTGAGCAAATCAACATCCCCATTGTTTTCCTTACCGGCTACGGCAACGTGCCGGCGGCAGTCAGCGCGATGAAGCTGGGTGCGCTGGATTTTCTCGAAAAGCCATTCGACAACGAGGTATTGCTCGACCGCCTGCAAAAGGCCATCCAGATGGATGCAACTGCCCGCCTTAACCGCCATCGACATACCAAGATCGGCCACTGTCTTGCACGGCTTACCCCGCGCGAGCGTGAAACCACGGACATGCTGGTTGCCGGCAAGCCCAACAAAGCCATTGCCGACCTGCTCGGAGTGAGCGTGAGGACGGTGGAAACGCACCGGGCCAACATCATGGCCAAGATGCAGGCGGAGTCCCTGTCCGATCTGGTGAGAATGATGCTGGATTTCAAGGGCGAAATTCGGGATAACTAGACTCCTTTATGCCCTTATCCGTATTTATACGGATGCCGGAATTTGCTGTTGTGATTACATTAAACATTAGCATCCTTAATGCCAAGACAACCCGCAACAACAAAAGCAACGGGACTGACAAAAAATGCAAGATAGCCAGCCAGGTCAGATGGGGGGGATGCCCACTCTAGCGAATTTGACCAAGGCGATCAGCCTCAGATGGCGGATCTTGATTCCGCTGATGGTCGGGCTCGCCTTGCTCGTTACGGTGTTTGCCGTTGCCCTGTTTGCCGTGGAACGTGTCCACTTGGAGGACAGTCTGGAGCACGAACTGGACCTGATCGCGGCCTATCACCGTGATTCCACCAGACTGCGCGGGCAAAAGCTGGCCGCCGTCGCCGAGGCGCTGGCCCGCGACCCGGGCTTGCGCCGGGTGCTAGCCGCAGGTGACCGCCAGGACTTGCTGAGGCATGCCGAGCCGATATTCAAGGGGATGAAGCAGGACTTCAGCATCACCCACTTCTACTTTCACGATGCCGCGCGCCGGACGCTGTTGCGTGTCCACAATCCGGCCAGCTTCGGCGACCGGATCGACCGCGTCACTGCGCGCCAGGCCGAGGCAAGCGGCCGCGCTGCCGTGGGCGTGGAGCTCGGAAAGACCGGCGCCTACACCCTGCGCGCGGTGGTGCCAGTCAAGGAGGGAGGGCGGCTCATCGGCTATGTCGAGCTGGGCGAGGAAATCCTGGACAGCCTGCTCGACCTGAGCAATGCCTTCAAGGAGGTGGATGGCTACGTGCTGCTCTACAAGACCTATCTCGCGCGGAATGACTGGGAACAGTTCATGCGCAAGCTGGGCCGGACACCCGACTGGGAGCATTACCCGGACATGGTGCTCGCCGCGCATACGCAGCCGGGCGTGCCGAAGTTTCTGGATGCCCTGTTGACCGAATGGAAAGGCGCAATTCGACAGACGGGCACGATGGTGGAATCAGGCGCGCAGACATACAACGTCGCCTCCCTGCCGCTGCAGGATGCCGAGGGCCGGGAAGTCGGCCGGCTGATGCTGCTGCGCAATGTAACCGGCTTAAGGACCCATGCCGCCATGCACCTGCTATGGGTCATTATCAGCACGGGCATGGGGGGAGTCGCGTTGAGCGTCCTCTTCTATTACCACCTGAGGCGCACAGAAGGCAAACTTGACCGGGCGCAGGCACAGATCGTCGACGCCACCGAGGCGCGCGAAGCCGATCAGCGCCGGCATATCGAGGAATTGACCGGGCGCATCAATGACCTGGAGCGCTTCGAGCGCCTGACGGTCGGGCGCGAGCTGCACATCCAGGTGCTCAGGGAGGAAAATCGCCAGCTCAGGGCATCGTTGGGTGCCGATGGCGAACCCGCGTCGCCACCCGGAGCCAGCCCTGAGCAGACGGGCGACGAGGGAGAGGGACATGGCGGATAAGACCAACGCGCTCGCGCGCCTGCAGGCCGAGCTGGAAGCCGCGCTGGCGCGCGAGCGCGCCTCGCAGGAGTCCCGGCGCGCCCTGCTGGCGATGCTGGAAGACCTCGAGGAAAGCCAGCGCGAAGTCGAGCGGGCCCGGCGCGAGTGGCTGAGCGCCATGGACGCGGTGCAGGACCCCATCTTTATGCACGACCGCGAGTACCGGGTCATCCGCGCCAACCGCGCCTATGCCGAGCGCGCCAGCATGGATGTCCGCCAGGTCGTCGGCAAGCCCTACTGGCAACTGTTCCCCAAGCTCGACGGGCCCCATCCCGGCTGTGTATACGCGTTGGAGCACCGGCAGTGTAATGAGGAAGAAGTGCGCCTGCCCTCGGGCGAAGCCTTCCTCTGCCGTTATTACCCGATCCTGGATGGCGAGGGAAACTATCTCTACTCGCTGCACATCATGCAGGACGTGACCGAAAAGCGGCGCGCCGAGGCGGAACAGCGCACCCTGAGCGAGGCCTTGCGTCAGGTGGCCGAGGCCGTGCTGGTGCTCGATGCCGAGGGGAATATCCAATATCTCAACCCGGCCTTCTACCGCCTGTTCAAGTATGCCCCGGAAGAGATCCTGGGGCGGCCGATCTCCATGCTGGCGGTCCCGGAGCAGGATCCGTCCCGGCAGCCGACCGCGGTTCTCGCGCAACTGCGCGAGCATGGCCGGTGGCATGGTGAAGTCCGGCGGCTTGCGAAGGACGGCGCCGCCATCCCCGTGCTGCTCAGCGCCAGCACGATCCGGGATGCCCGTGGTGCGATCACCGGTTTCGTCGGCACCTACCTCGATCTGCGCGAGATCAGGCAAGCCGAGGAGTCGCTGCGGGAGAGCGAGCTGCGTTTCCGCAACCTGGTGGAGGCTTCCAGCGACTGGGTCTGGGAGGTCGATGCCCACGGCATCTACACCTATGCCAGCCCGAAAGTCCTGGATATATTGGGCTACAAGCCGGACGAAGTGGTCGGCAAGACCCCCTTCGACTTGATGCCGCCCGAAGAGGCGGAACGGATCAGGGCGGACTTCTTGCGACTGGCAACCGAAAAACGCCCGATCCTCCTGCTGGAGAACGTCAACCGCCACAAGGATGGCCGCCTCGTGGTGCTCGAGACCAGTGGCGTGCCGATCCTGGATGCAGAAGGGGCGCTCCGCGGTTACCGCGGCATGGACCGCGACATCACCGAACGCAAGCAGGCCGAGATGGCGTTGCAACGCGCCCTTCGCGCTCAGCGGGCACTGAGCGCCTGCAATGCGATCCTGGTCCACACCACAGAGGAAAAGCAACTTCTGGCCGAGATGTGCCGCGCTGTCGTCGAGCAGGGCGGCTACCGTCTTGCCTGGATCGGTTTTGTGGAGCATGACGAGGGCAAGAGCGTGCGGCCGGCGGCCAGCGCGGGTTTTGACGAAGGTTATATCGACACGCTCAATATCACCTGGGGCGACAGCGAGCGCGGGCAGGGGCCCACGGGCCGGGCGGTGCAGCTGGGTACGCCGCAGGTGGCCGAGGACATCCTCGCCGATCCGCAATATGCCCCCTGGCGCGAGCAGGCGCTGCAGCGCGGCTACGCGTCCAGCATAGCGCTGCCGCTCAAGGACGGCGAGGTGTTCGGCGTGCTGAACATCTATGCCGCCGAAGCCCACGCCTTCGACGAGGCCGAGATCCGTCTGCTGCAGGAGCTGGCCGACGATCTTTCTTTCGGCGTGCTCACCCTGCGCATGCGCCGGGAGCGCGACCACTACCAACTGGAGCATCTGAAAAGCGCGGAGCGGCTCAAAGAGGCCCTGATCGGCACCATCCGCGCCATCGCACTCACGGTGGAAAAGCGTGACCCCTACACCGCCGGCCATCAAACCCGGGTGGCGGACCTGGCCGCGGCCATCGCCTTGGAGCTCGGGCTGGATGCAGACCGCAT
>JAUYSN010000190.1 GCA_030696235.1 Sulfuricella sp.
GGCGCAGCCAGGAAATCGCCAGGGTGTCCTCGAACAGGCCCCAGATGCCTTTTTGCCGGCCATTGAGGATTTCCACGCTCTGCGTTGCGCTGCCGGTTTTTTCCAGTCCTCTGCGGATTTTTTTGAGCGCGCCTTCGCTCAGCGCACCGGCCGGCACACCCAGGCGGATCAGCATCAGCACGCCGTGCAGCTCGCCGCCGCGTTCCTGCGAAGCCCGCACCGCGCTTTTCTCCAGCGCCCTGCCGGTGGCGAAGGCGTACAGCCGGGCGAGGGTGAAGTAGGCCAGGCCGAGGGTGACCGGGCCGGTCAGGTTGATGTAGGTGGTGGTGAAGTTGATGCTGGCGTAGGAGATGGCCAGAAGAATGAACTGCGAAGCGCCGAACAGCCTGTCGAATTTGTCCTGCCCGACGTTGCGGTAGAACCCCCAGGCGGTCGCCCACACGATGGCGAGCGTCAGCAGCAGGTAGGCGATGCGGGCATCGGGAAAGCGCAGGTAGTCGCCGTGCTTGAAATTGTCGATGGCGGTGGCGAGAATTTCCACGCCGGGATGCATCCGGCTGAGCGGCGTCGGCTTGATGTCGAACAGGCTGGGCGCGGTCGAGCCGATGATCACGATCTTGCCGGTGAATTCGTCCGGCGGGCGCTGCTTGTTCTTGCTGGTCAGGTCGGCGAAGACGTCGCCGAAGCTCGCCGAACGGTAGGTGAAGGGCTGGCCGCGCCAGTTGAGCAGCACCCGCTGCGCCTCGGGCTGGGGAAACTTCAGTTGCTGGGCGATGCGCAGCGGCAGCGAGGGGATTTTCCAGCCGTAATCGTCGCGGTAAACCGGGTACTGGCGGACGATGCCGTCGGCGTCCGGGTAGATGTTGTGCAGCCCGAGCCGGCCGCCCTCCAGCGCCGCCTTGAAGTGCGGCAGCACCATCGCCACCGTGGCATCGCGCTGCGCCTCGCTGCCCAGTGCAACCACGCCCGGGATCATGGCCGGCTTGATCCGGCTCAGGGCGTCGTCGGACGGATCGAGCCGCAGCATCGGGAAAAAAGTGTTGCCGGTGGCGGCGATGGCGGCGTCGAAATAGGCGTCGCTGTCCGGGTTGTACACGTCCGGGTCGCTGAACAGGATGTCGAACACGATGGCTTTTGGCCGCTGTTTTTCGATCTGTTCGACAAACTCTCCCAGCACCTGCCGCGGCCACGGCCAGCGCCCGTAGTCCTTCGCCATCGCGGCAAGGCTCGCCTCGTTGATGTCGACGATGACGATGTCCGGGTCGGGCTTGGGCACGACGACGCGGTAACGCACCATCATGTCGAACGCGGTCTGCTTCATGTCGGCGGCGAGGTGCAGAAACAGCGCGTCGGCCGTGATCAGGAGGGTGAATATTCCGGCCAGATAGAGATAAAAGCCGTGCTTCCACTTTTTCGCCAGCAAGGCGGAAAGGCGGCTCAGGGCGCTTCTCAACCGGTGTGAAAGGGAGTCGATCAGGTTCATGTCAGGCGGAGCTAATCAGGAAGCATCATTATCCCGGATTGTCCATTGGAATGCTTGTGCATGTAGGAGCGCCGTCCCCGGCGCGAATGCGACCGCAAATCGCGGCGAGGGCGCCGCTCCCACAGTGGTGTTTTGGCTCTAATGGATAATCTGGATTTATGATGCACTAGCCCAGAAATGCTTCCCTGGAGGCAAGATACTCGATTTCCTCGGGCGTGCTTTGCCGCCCGAGCAGGCCGTTGCGGTGAGGAAAGCGACCGTATTTCCGGATCAGTTCCCGATGGTGTTGCGCAAAACGCAGGTTGCTTTCGGGCTTCGCCGCTTCGAACAGCCTGACTGAAAGATCCTGGTCTGCAAGGTTCTCGCTGTGCATCAACGGCATGTACAGAAAGGCCAGGCGCTCTGCCGGCAAGTGCTGGTTGTAGCCTTTGTCGATGGCGTGTTTGGCGATTTCGACCGCCTGTTGCTCGGTTTTGAAGCTCTCCGCCTTGCCGCGAAACATGTTCAGCGGCAGCTGGTCGAGCACGATGGCCAAGGCCAGGCAGCCCTCGGGGGTTTCTTTCCATCCATCGAGTTCCCCTACGCCAAAGACTCCAGAAACTCCAGCAACGCTTCGCGCTGGCGTGGCTGGAGGCGCGCGAAGGTGTTCAACAGCCGCCGTTCCTCCGGCAGCATCCATTCATAGGCGGGCGCCGCTTCGGATACGTAAAGGGTGGGCGGCGGGCGCATCTCGCCGCGTCCGGTGGAAAGCCATTCGAACCCCACGTCGAGCAGTTTCGCCAGGCGCACCAGGTTCTTCATGTTGGGCGCCTTGCGTCCCGACTCCCATTCCGCCACCGAGGGTTGAGTGACGGACATGCGCCGCGCCAGTTCCGCCTGGCTCCACCCCCGCTCCCGCCGCGCCCGTTTGATGCGTTCCTTCATCATGGCGATCATTGTATCGGTATCGGCTATACCGCCTTAAATCGCAATCGGCTATTTCGCAACTATCGGCATCGGCTATAATCCGGTAAGCTGCACAATACACGGGTATTGCCGGAAGCGTGGGAGCGGCCTCCAGGCAGCGAATGTCGGGGCGTAGACGTCAAGTATATGGATGCCGTGCGAGTAAGCTGGAGCGTGACATGCGCACGCAACCAGTCCCTATGTTTGAGTTGAGGGGGGCGAAGCGTGAATCAAGGAAAGGTTTTTGTCGATGCGTAGAGGGGCACTGTTTCTTGGAAAAAGATGCCGAATGGGCCAAACAAAATTATGCCCAGGCTTTGCATCCCAATGGGATTTTTCTCGACCGCTTGTT
>JAUYSN010000193.1 GCA_030696235.1 Sulfuricella sp.
GCTTCGGCCGGGAGCCGGTTATTTGCCGCCAGCCTGGCAGAGCTGGGCAAAGACCGCCAGCAGTTGTTGCCGTAATGGGGGTCGAGCAACGGTTGGTCGAGCTTTCCCAACGGCGTGCCGAGCTGGTGGCGCGTAGTGCGGCACAACGTGCTGAATTGGGCGATATCTGTCATGTCTGGCGTCTGCCGCTGGCGATTGTCGATCAGGGCGTGACGGTATGGCGCTTCCTTCGCGGGCATCCGGCCTTACTGGCCGGGCTGGGTGTTGCATTTGCGGTGGCTCGGCCGCGCAGGTCGGTAAGATGGCTCGGCCGTGGCTGGGCATTGTGGCGCTTTTTCCGCGGCATGGCAGCCAGGCAAGGTAAGCCGAATTGATGGGCAGTGGCCGATCATTGTTTTTCGCCACTGCTCAGTTTTCCTCTCGTGTTAGCCCAATTTCTTTCCTTGCCGCACCCTGCCGGCGGGTGAAAGTCGTCCTGCAACCTTTCTGACACAAAACCCGGGTATATGAAGTGGAGCGGCCGGGATAGTCTTGATTTTTCTCCGCTCCATCGAGGCAACAATGGGAATTTTTTTCGGGCGGCGTATTCATAAAGCGGTCGCCGCAGGTGATGTCGTGGACGTCAGCGAGCGCGACGGCGTGCGTTCGTTGCATCTGGGCAGTCAGACGGTGCAAAGTTCGATGCGCATCAGCGCGCCCAACGAGCTTGAACTTGCCTATACCCGCAGCATGATGGGTTTTCTCCTGTTCAATCCTGATCCAGTACGCTTCCTGATGATTGGGTTGGGAGGCGGGTCATTGGCCAAATTCGTTTATCACCGCTTGCCGTTCGCACGCATCGTGGCGGTGGAGCTAAACTCGCAGGTGGCGGCAGCTGCTCGCGCCTATTTTCAGCTGCCGCCGGAAGACGAACGATTCGAGGTGGTGATCGCCGAAGGCGGCCAGTATGTGGCTGACCACCCTGATAGCGCCGATGTATTGATGGTGGATGGCTTCGACGGTGTTTCACTGGCCGATTCACTGGTTACCCAGCGTTATTACGACGATTGTGCCGCCGCCCTGAGTGAGCGTGGGATTCTGGCGGTAAACCTGTGGGGCAGCGACAAGAATTTTGACGTCTACCTGCAGCGTATCGAGACCAGTTTCAATGGCCTGACGCTGTGTCTGCCTACGGAAAAGCATGGCAACATGGTCGTGTTCGGTTTCAAGCGCAGTCCCGGCAATCCGCGCTGGGACGATCTGCGCCAGCGCGCCAGAGAACTGGAGCAGGCGTATGGACTGGAATTT
>JAUYSN010000204.1 GCA_030696235.1 Sulfuricella sp.
ACTGTACAAACAGGCTGCGACACAGACCAAAACACCGATTCCCAAGGATGTCATGCGCAGCAGCAAAATGATCGACGGAACGGTGTGGGACGGCAAGAACCCCAAGGCCTACGCCGCCGGGTTCAAGGTCAGGGCTTGAGCGGGGGATGGGTGATGAGGGATGGGTGATGGGAAAACCCCGGTTTACCACCCATTACCCATTACTCATCACCCATTACCAGAAAGGACAGACATGAACACAATTCTCAAAACCCTGCTCCCCCCGCTGATCGGCATGTTGCTGTTCATCGGCATCTGGGCTCTGGTTGCACAAACCACCCCGACCCTGCCTGGCCCGGTGAAAACCTGGGCTTCGGCGGTGCAACTGTTCAGCGACCCGTTCTACCGGAAAGGCCCCAACGACCAGGGCATCGGCTGGAACATCCTGGCTTCGCTGCAAAGGGTCGCCATCGGTTTCGGCATGGCAGCGGCAATCGGCATTCCACTCGGATTCATGATCGGGCGCTTCAGGTTCCTCAACGCCATGACCGCCCCGATCATCAGCCTGCTGCGCCCGGTTTCCCCCCTGGCCTGGCTGCCGATAGGCCTGCTGGTATTCAAGGCGGCCAATCCGGCGGCGATCTGGGTGATTTTCATCTCCAGCATCTGGCCGATGATCATCAATACCGCGGTAGGCGTAAACCGCATCCCGCAGGATTACATGAACGTGGCGAAGGTGCTCAACCTGTCGGAGTGGAAGATTTTCACCAAGATCCTCTTCCCCGCCGTGCTGCCTTACATGATCACCGGTATCCGGCTCTCCATCGGCGTGGCCTGGCTGGTGATCGTGGCGGCGGAAATGCTCACCGGCGGCGTCGGGATCGGTTTCTGGGTGTGGGACGAGTGGAACAACCTCAACGTCGAACACATCATCATCGCCATCTTCATCGTCGGCATCGTCGGCCTGCTGCTGGAACAGATGCTGGTGCTGCTGGCGAAGCGATTTTCATATGAGTGAAATCGGTAGCCCGGATGAAGGCCGCAAGGCCGTAATCCGGGAAACTTTCCCCGGATTGCGCTTCGCTCCATCCGGGCTACATCGGGAGAATTTTATGGAAAAATATGTCCAGGTCGAAAACGTGCAAATGACTTTCGACACCAAGAAAGGCCCCTTCGTCGCCTTGCGCGACATCAACCTCAACATCGCGCAGGGCGAGTTCGTCTCCCTGATCGGCCACTCGGGTTGCGGCAAATCCACCCTGCTCAACCTGGTGGCTGGGCTGACGATACCCAGCAACGGCGCGATGCTGTGCGCCGGACGGGAACTCGCCGGACCTGGTCCAGAACGTGGAGTGGTGTTCCAGAATCATTCCCTGCTGCCGTGGCTGACCTGCTTCGAAAACGTTTATCTGGCGGTCGAGCGTGTCTTTGCCCGCGCAGAAAGCAGCGCAACCATGAAGAAGCGCACCCAGGCGGCGCTCGCACTGGTCGGCCTGAGCCATGCCGAGCACAAGTATCCGCATGAGATATCCGGCGGCATGAAACAGCGTGTCGGCATCGCCCGCGCCCTGTCCATGCAGCCCAAAGTGCTGCTGATGGACGAGCCGTTCGGCGCACTGGATGCCTTGACCCGCGCCCACCTCCAGGACGAGCTGATGAAGATCGCGGCTGAAACCCAAAGCACGGTGATCATGGTGACCCACGACGTGGACGAAGCCGTCCTGCTGTCCGACCGCATCGTGATGATGACCAACGGTCCGGCGGCCACCATCGGCGAGATTCTGACAGTAAATTTACCCCGCCCGCGCGAGCGTCTGGCACTGGCGAACAACCCGAAATACCACGAATACCGCGGCGCGGTGCTGGACTTCCTGTACCGCCGGCAACTGCGCCCGGCAGCCTGATAATTGGAGCGAATGATGAATGACTGGATAAAAATCTGTGCCCTGGATGAAATTCCGCAACTGGGTTCGCGCGTGGTCGAAAGCAGGCACGGTCGCATCGCCGTGTTCCGTACCGACGGCGACGAAGTGTTTGCGCTCGAAGACCGCTGCCCGCACAAGGGTGGACACCTGTCGCAGGGCATCGTGTGCGGAAAGCACGTGACCTGCCCGATGCACGGCTGGAACATTGCCTTACAGGAAGGCAGGGCGTTGGCGCCGGACGAGGGCGGAACCTCAACTTTTCCGGCCAAGGTCGAGGCCGGCGTGGTGTTTATTCAGGTTTAACCACAGCGCGTAAAAAGGGGGTTGAGTGACTGAAACCAAATCCATCTGCTGTTACTGCGGCGTCGGCTGCGGCGTGATCGTCGAGAGCGACGGCGCCCGTGTCACCGGCGTGCGCG
>JAUYSN010000211.1 GCA_030696235.1 Sulfuricella sp.
AGTGATCTCAAAATCCTTCGGGCTGGCCCACACCGACTCCACCGGCGTGCTGATCGCCAGCGGTTCGCCGTTGCGGTCGGTGATCATGCCGCGGTGCGCGGTCAGTTCGATTACCCGGCTGTAGCGCGCATCCCCCTTCTGCCGCAGGAAGTCGTTGTTCAGCCCCTGCAGGTAAAGAGCCCGCGCAATCAAGACCAGAAACCACGCCAGCAGCAGCCAGAGCAGAATGCGCGCGCGCCCGTCCGGCAACTTCAGCATCGGCACGCCGCGTCCGCGCGGAGCCCCGTTCAGCCCGTAGCTCATGGCCGCGCCGCCTTATCGGTCGCCGGTTGCACCACCTGAATGCGCGAGGAGTCAGGCACCTGCATCTGCAGATAGGCCGTAGCGATTTTCTCGATCCGGGTGTGCATTGCCCAGGTGCTTTGCTCCAGCTGCAGCTGCCCCCACTCCACTTCCATCTTTTTTGCCTGCTCCTGCTCCTGCTGCAGCTCGATGAAAATCTTGCGCGCCTTGTGCTGGGCGGTAACGATCCCCAGTGCGCACATCACCAAAACCAGCACCAGCAGCAAGTTGAGCTTGGTCATGCCGCCCCCGTCCGTTCAGCCACGCGCATCGTCGCGCTACGCGAGCGCGGGTTGGCGGAGACTTCCGCCTCGGAAGGTCGAGCCGCCTTGCCCACCAGGCGCAAACGCGGCGCCGGCAGCTCCGCAGCGCGCAACGGCAGCCTAGCCGGATAAACAGCCGGTTGCGCGCCATCGCGCATGAAGCGCTTGACGACCCGATCTTCGAGGGAATGAAAGCTGATGACTACGAGGCGGCCGAACGGCGCCAGAACATCGACGCACTGAGGTAACACTAGCGACAACTCCTCAAGCTCCTGATTGAGGTAAATCCGTATAGCTTGAAAGGTGCGCGTCGCCGGGTCTTGATGTGGCTCGCGGCTCTTGAAGGCCTTTGCCACGATCTGGGAAAGTTGGCGAGTGGTAACGATAGGCTCCCCCGATCGAGCCGCAACAATCGCTCTTGCAATCTGTTTAGCATACCGTTCTTCACCATAATTTTTTATCACCTCCCCGAGTTGTTGTTCTGTTACGCCAGCCAACCATTCCGCAGCGGTGTACCCATGGCTCGTGTCCATGCGCATATCGAGCGGCCCATCAAAACGAAAACTGAAGCCGCGTGCCGCTTCGTCGATCTGCGGAGAAGATATCCCCAGGTCAAGCAAAACCCCATCGACGTGCGCCACACCCAGTTCCCTCAACACATCGCGCAAGCGGCTGAAGCTGCTGTGCACGATGTGGAAGCGCGGGTCGGTTATTTTTCGGGCCTCTTCCACTCCGGCCAAATCCCTGTCCAACGCGATCAACCGCCCCCGCTCGCCCAGCTTTTCCAGGATCAGCCGGCTGTGGCCGCCACGGCCGAAGGTGCCGTCCACGTAGACCCCGTCCGGCCGGATATTCAGCGCCTCAACGGCCGCATCCAGCAGAACCGTCTTGTGGTGGAAGACCTCGCTCACAGCGAGAAGTTTTCCAGCGCGGCCGGAATGGCATTGCCAGGCGACAGCGCCTGCTCCATCTGGGCGCGCCAGCCCTCCATGCTCCACAGCTCGAAATAGCCACCCTGGCCGATCAGCATGGCTTCCTTCTCCAGTCCGGCAAGTTGGCGCAGCACGGGAGAAACCAGCAGGCGGCCAGACGCATCCAGCTCCAGTTCCTCGGCATGACCCAACAGCAGGCGCTTCCAGGAACTCGACACGGGATCGAAACTCGGCAATGAATTGATTTTTTCTTCGATGGGCAGCCAGGCAGGCTGAGGATAGAGCAGCACACAGCGGTGGGGGTGAGCGGTCATGACCAGCCGCCCCGCGGACTGAACCAGCAGCGCGTCACGATGCTTGCTCGGCACTGCCAAACGTCCTTTCGCATCGAGATTCAAAGCTGTTGCACCGCGAAACATGACGCCCCCTTGAGATTCAGATTGGCGAATCGGGCTCCCACAAATCCCCACTTCTCACCACTTTTTTGCACTATAGGCAAAAAAAAGTGGAGGGTCAAGCTAAATTTCGGGTTTTTCTCTTTTGCGACAACGAGTTAATTAACAAATCATCAAAAAACCAATATGCTTAAAAAGCAAATAGATACGGGAAAGACCGAAAGTGATTTATCAGGACTTTGAGGGGTAAAACGAGGGACGAGGCAAGAGATAAGAGAAGCAACCCTCATCCCAACCTTCTCCCCGAGGGGAGAAGGGGCAATGGTGAAAGGCACTTGTTTTGATTGGGGTGAAGCTGGCCGATAAGCCGGGTTCTGTCGTGGACAGTCATTCCTCTAGGCGCACGGTTACCCGTGAACTCAAGCAACCTACCCGCAGGCTCGACGAGCCGCCTCAACGCCTGCCTATTTGGTCTTGCTCCGGATGGGGTTTACCTTGCCACTCCCGTTGCCGGGCGCGCGGTGAGCTCTTACCTCGCCATTTCAACCTTACCTGATCCGTTACCTTCAATCGGATACGGTCTGCTTGCGCATCCCGATCTTCCTGAAGAGACTTTGCCACCCTTGCGGGTGGCGAAGTCCGGCCATCGGCGGTATATTTTCTGTGGCACTTTCCATAGCCTCACGGCCTCCGGTCGTTAACCGGCATCCTGCTCTATGGAGCCCGGACTTTCCTCTCCGCGCTTGCGCGCGCAGCGACTGCCTAGCCAGCTTCACGGTCATTATACCATGCATAGCCAAGCCATTTCCGATCATTTTACTTGGCTATTATCCTGAAAACGGCAGTTGACCCACTTCGCTTCGATTCTTCAAGCCCGGCAAACTGCTAGCCGACAAGCTTCCAGCCGACGCTGCCGCCCGCCCGGAGCGGCACCAAAACATCGCCGCCAAATTTCATTTCTGCCGGCACATCCCAACTTTCTTTCACCAGCGTAACGCTGTCCGTATTGCGCGGCAGGCCGTAAAAATCCGCACCGTAAAAGCTGGCGAAGGCCTCCAGCCTGTCGAGCGCGCCCGCCTGCTCGAACACCTCGGCATAAAGCTCGATGCCCGCATGGGCGGTGTACATGCCGGCGCAGCCGCAGGCGGCTTCCTTGGCGCTCTTGGCGTGGGGCGCACTATCGGTGCCAAGAAAGAACTTCGGATCGCCGCCAGTCGCCGCCGCGACCAGTGCGCGGCGATGCTCCTCGCGCTTCAGCACCGGCAAACAATAGTGATGCGGGCGGATGCCGCCGGCGAACATGGCATTGCGGTTCATCAGCAGGTGATGGGCGGTGAGCGTGGCGCCAACGCGCCTTGATGCCGCCTTTACGAACTCCACGCCGTCACGGGTGGTGACATGCTCCAGCACCACGCGCAGACCGGGAAAACGCTGCACCAGCGGCGCCAGCACACGGTCGATGAACACCTTTTCGCGGTCGAACACGTCCACCTCGGGATCGGTGACCTCGCCATGCACCAGCAGCGGCAAATCCTGCTTTTCCATTTCCGCCAGAGCCGCACTGCACTTGCCGAGCAGGTTGGTCACGCCCGAATCCGAATTGGTGGTGGCCCCGGCCGGATACAGCTTGACCCCATGCACCAGCCCGCTCGCCTTGGCTCGGACAATCTCGGCAGGCGACGTGTTGTCGGTCAGGTAGAGAGTCATCAGCGGCTCGAAGCGCGCATTCTGCGGCAAGGCCGCGAGGATGCGCGCGCGATAGGCCAGCGCCAGCTCAGTAGTGGTCGCCGGCGGCCTGAGGTTGGGCATGACAATGGCGCGGCCGAAGCGGCGCGCCGTATCCGGCAGCACCGCCCGCATGTGCTCGCCGTCGCGCAGATGCAAATGCCAGTCGTCGGGACGGATAAGAGTTAATTTTTCCATTTGAATATATCCTAGAAAAGCCATTGAAAACCGCCGTTTTAAAGATTATACGACGCTTCAGGAACCGGCCTTCCCGGTTTCAGTTATAATTTTTCCCATGCATAGAATCATCGCACTGACTCTGCTTGTTCTCGCGGGGAGCTTTCAAGCGCAGGCCGCTCCGGACGGCGCCAGGCTCTACGCCCGCAACTGTGCCGCATGCCACGGCGAAAATGGCGGCGGCGGACTCGGTGTTCCACTCTCGCTGCCCTCGTTTCAGGCCACTGTCAGCAACGATTATCTGCACAAGACCATCCGTCTTGGCCGCCCCGGCAGGGTCATGCCCACATCGGCACTGCCCGACGCCGACATCGACGCCATCGTCCGCCACATCCGCAGCTGGAACAAGGCGCCGGCGCCGCAGTTCTCCGCCGCGCCCGTCAAGGGGAATGCCGAGCATGGCCACGCGCTCTACGCCGCACAGTGCGCAGCCTGCCACGGTGCCGGCGGAGAAGGCGGCAAGGGCACCGGCGTGACCTTCTCGCGCCCGCGCGACCTTCCGATCATGGCGCCAGCCCTGAACAACCCCGGCTTTCTCACTGCCGCCAGCGACAGCATGATCAAGAAAACCCTGATGAACGGGCGCGAAGGCACGCCGATGGCCTCCTTCCTGAAACAAGGGCTCAAGGAAAAGGATATCGACGACATCGTCAGCTTCATCCGCAGCTTCGAAAAGGCGCCCAGACCCAGGCACGCCGGCGTGCTCGAAACCGAACAAGCCGTGCTGACCATGGATTCTCCCTACGACCTCAAGACCACGATCGAGAACGTGAAACGGGCGGCCAGCTCGAACAATTTTCTCTTCATCCGCGAGCAACCGCTCAACCACGGGCTGGTGCCGGCAGGCCAGGAAGATCCGCGCCAGCACATCATCTATTTCTGCAACTTCAGCATGCTGAACGCGGCGCTGGCGACCGACTCCAGAGTCGGCCTGTTCCTGCCCTGCCGCATCACCGTGGTGGAGCAGAACGGCAAAGTCAAAATGATGACGGTCAACCCCAAACGCCTGAGCAAAATCTTCAACAACGCCGAGCTCAATACCCTTTGCGACGAAATGACCAAGCACTACTTGGCGATCATGGAAGAAGCTGCGATATGAAAAGAACGGTGCGATTCCTGGTCGCCGCCCTGCTTCTCGCTTTGGCTTCCACCGCCTGCGCCGACCAGCTGCTGATGATCCGTTCCGGCCTGTCCTTCCCCGAAGCGATGATGGCGCTGCAAAACGCCATCACGACGCGGGGCTACAAGGTCACGCACGTGCAGAACGTAGACATCGGACTGACGAAAATCGGCTACCAGACCGACAACTACAAGGTGGTGTTCTACGGCAAAGCGGAGGAGATCGCGCAGCTTACCGCCAAACACCCCGAGCTGATTCCCTACCTGCCACTCAATGTGGCGATCTTCGCCGAACGGGACAACACCATCCTGGTCACCGACCGCCCCGGCGTCCTCGCTGATTTCTTCCCGGACCCCGAGCTCAAGGCAATATTCATGCGCTGGGAAAAAGACCTGACGGAAATCGTCAACGAGGTGCAGGAGGCGCGGTGAGCAGGAGGCGCGGTGAGTGGTGAAAGATGCTGATTCATGCTACGACTATGGACTTGACCCCGTGTTTTTTGTTGCGGGAAGAACGGGGGAATGACGGACTCCCGCCCCAGCTTGCCTCACGTACCGCCATGTGCCATGTAGGGCGGATAAGCGTAGCGTTATCCGCCGAATGTTCAATCCACAGAAACGATGTGCGGGCATCCCATACGGCGGAAGGCGCTACGCTTTTCCGCCCTACGCGGGCTAGATTCATAGCATAGTCATTACTACGCGGCCTCAAGCTCGACATGCACACGACGACCGATCGCTGTGGCGATGTTCACCAGCGCATCGAGAGAGAAGCGGGACACCCGGCCACGCAGCAGGTCGTTCATGCGCGGCTGGGTGACGCCACAGCGGGTGGCGGCCTCAGCCTGCTTCCATCCGCTCTCTTTCACGATGGCTGCGATTTGCTGCATGAGTTCGGCCCTGGCACGAAGGTTAGCCGCTTGCTCAGGCGTGTCGGCGATGGCATCCCATACGCTGGCGTAGGTCTCAATTTTTTTCATTTATGTCCTTTCATCAAGTCACTGTAGCGAGCCTTGGCCACCTCGATGTCGTGCTTCAGATGCCCCAACCTGCCCGTCTATGCCTGCTGAGCAATGCCGCCGGCCTTCCTTGCCGGTCAACACCATGTACCTGAAAAACATGCTTTGCCAGATCAAGGCCAATTCGTGTAATGTTCATTTCGGACTCCTTTCCCGGTTGACTGGTTGATGACACCTCCAGTCAGGCACATCGATACCATAGGTGGAAGGAGCCCATCCCATGGGGTTAGAGCGATGATGCAGAATTCAAATTTTTCAACGATGGAGAAAAAATCATGAGCAAAGGCCAGGACTCGAAGAAAGCGGTCAAGAAGGAACCCGCTAAAACAACAAAGGAAAAAAAGGCTGACAAGAAGATTAAGCAGGAGGAAAAGAAGCGCCAAGGACCCTGATGAATTGCAGAATGCTGCGATGCAGTTGAATCCAAAGCCTGACACTCTGGATGTGCTTTTTTGATCTCATAAATCGGGAAACGCCTACTCCCCGGCCCACGTTAGGGCGGATTAGCGCAGCGTAATCCGCCGAATGATTCCACCATGCGGCGCAATGCCCGCTGGTTATTGCGCCCTACGCGGACTGCCCCTGATGTTTCCCCTCAAATTAATGACAAATGGCAAGCTTCCTGTGCCTGTAGATGGAGCATGCGCGGCTGATTGTAACGGAATTGGAATGGCACAATTCAGTTTTACCCCTCACCTTTTTTTAACTGCAACGCCAGTTCATACAGCGCATTTTTCTTCTCGCCGCTGATCTCGGCGGCCAGCTTCACCGCCTGTTTCAGCGGCATTTCCGCCAGCAGCAGTTGCAGGATGCGTTGCGATTCCTCGCCTATCCCTTCGGCCTGCACCACTTCCGCCCCCGACACCAGCAGGACGAATTCGCCCCTCTGTTGATTGGCGTCGGCCTCCAGCCAGTCCAGCGCCTCTTCCAGCGTGCAGGTGTGGATGGTTTCGAAAATCTTGGTCAGCTCGCGCGCGATGGTGACGGTGCGTGCGCCGCCCAGCACTTCCCGCAGATCGGCCATGCTGGCGAGGATGCGGTGGGGCGACTCGTAAAACACCAGGGTATGAGGCGTGGCCTTCAGCGCGGCGAGCTCGCGTTTGCGCTCCGATGCGGTGTGCGGCAAAAAGCCGTAGAACAGGAAATGCGGCGCGGTGATCCCCGCCGCCGAAAATGCGGCGATCGCCGCATTCGCGCCGGGGATGGGCACGACGCGCAGACCGGCCTCGCGCACCTTGGCAACCAGGTAGGCGCCGGGATCGCTCACCGCCGGGGTGCCGGCATCGGATACCAGCGCTACCGACTTGCCTGACTGGAGCATTTCGATCAGCCGCGCGGCGGCCTGGTATTCGTTATGTTCATGCACTGCGATCAGTTTGGCGCCGATGGCGAAGTGGTTGAGCAGTCGGGTGGTGTTGCGGGTGTCCTCGGCGGCGATGGCGTCGACGCTGCGCAGGATTTCCAGCGCGCGCAGGGTGATGTCCTGCAGATTTCCAATTGGTGTGGCAACTACATATAATATGTTTTTGCCTGTCTGGTTATTTTCCTGATGCAACGTTTTGCCGCCTTTCTGATTATCCTGTTTGCCGCATTCAATAGCGGCTGCGCCACCTCGACAAAACCCGCCCCCGTTAGAGAAGGCCGGCCCATCGCCGCGCCCGCGCCAAGCGCTCCGACGCCGGCAGCATCCACTCCGCAAGCCGAGACACCGGTCGCAAAAACCTTCCCGCTGGCTGTGGCGCTTCCGCCGGAGGCTTTTACAACGCCACGGAGAGAAGGCCAGAAACCCCATATCGCGCTGCTGCTGCCGCTCAAGTCGGCCTCGTTCGGGCAACCGGCCGAGGCGGTCAGGCAGGGCGCCATTGCCGCTTCCGGCATTCAGATACCGGCAGCGCTGCCGCTGCAAGTCTATCCTACCGGTGACCAGGTTGAGGATATTGTGTCCGCATACCGGCAGGCATTGCAAGCCGGCGCCAAAATCGTGATCGGGCCGTTGACCCGTAATGCCGTCACTGCGCTGGCGAAAAGCGGTCTGGTTACGGTGCCGACCCTGGCCCTGAATTATCCGGAAGGGGACGCGGTTCTTCCTGAAAGCCTCTACCTGTTCGGCCTGACCGCGGAGGGCGAAGCGCGCCAGGCCGCACGCCGCGCCTTTAACGACGGGCGGCGCACTGCCCTGACCGTTACCGCCAATACTCCGCTGGCAAAACGGGTACAGCAGGCATTCGCGGATACATGGCGCGGGCTGGGCGGGAAGCTGGTGGCACAGGCCAGCTTTTCTCCCGAGCGGACCCAGTTCCCTGCAGTACACGATACGGTCATCAAGCATCGGGCAGACATCATCTTTCTCGCCGCCGATGCCAATCTGGCCCGCATGGTCCGTCCCTATCTGGACGCCAGCACGCCGACCTACGCCACCTCGATGGTCTTCGGCGGCAACCAGGAAATCGGCCGGAATGTCGACCTGAACGGCGTGCTGTTTTCCGAGATGCCCTGGCTGCTGGTGCCTGACCATCCCGCCGTTATGGTGTACCCGCGCGCCGAAAACTTCAGCATCGAGCAGGAGCGGCTCTACGCACTGGGCATCGATGCCTTCCGTATCGCCGCCGTCATGGCGCAGAACCCGCGACCGGGGGAAGGCAGCGTACTGGACGGCGTGACCGGCCAGATCAGCCTTGCCGACCACCAGTTCCAGCGCGAAATGGCGGCCGCGCAATTCAGGGAGGGGACCGCGGTAGCGACTGAGTTCGCCGACCCGAACAATCTTGGCGAACCCCGGTAATACCGGCGCCGAAGCAGAGCAACTGGCCGCGACCTTCCTGCAGCGGCAGGGGCTCAAGCTGGTCGAAACCAACTACCGCTGCCGCTTCGGCGAAATCGACCTGATCTGCCATGATCAGAACACGCTGGTGTTCGTTGAAGTCCGGCTGCGCGGAAACGACGCATTCGGCGGGGCGGCGGCCAGCATCACGGCCAGCAAGCGACACAAACTGGTGCTCACTGCCCGGCATTATTTGCAGCGGCTGCGCTCCTCCCCCGCCTGCCGCTTCGATGTGGTATTGTTGCGCGGCCTGCGGGATAATGACGTCGAGTGGATCAGGAATGCCTTTGGCGAGTGAGCCTAGTCAACCTTGGAAAGAAAAACAGGTAACCACAGAGGCACAGAGTTAAAAAATATATGGATTTAATCAGCCGAATCAGCCACCACTTTACCGAAAGCGCCCATCTCAAGCTGCAGGCGGTGGACGTCCTCGCAGCTCCGATTGCCGATGCGGCGGAGCGCCTTGTACAGTGCCTGATGGCCGACGGCAAAATTCTTGCCTGCGGCAACGGCGGCTCGGCGGCCGATGCCCAGCATTTCTCCGCGGAAATGCTCAACCGCTTCGAGATGGAGCGCCCGGGACTCGCCGCGATCGCGCTGACCACCGACGCTTCGACCCTCACCTCGATCGCCAATGACTACGATTTCGACCAGATTTTTTCCAAGCAGATCCGTGCCTTGGGGCACTCCGGCGACCTGCTGCTCGCCATTTCCACCAGCGGCAATTCCCGCAACGTGATCCAGGCGGTCAACGCTGCCCACGACCGCGGCATGAACGTGATCGCGCTGACCGGCAGGGGCGGAGGCCAGATGACCGAAATCCTGATGCCGGGCGACATCCACCTGTGCGCGCCGGGCGATCGTACCGCGCACACGCAGGAAATCCATATTACGGCCATCCACTGCCTGTGCGATGCCGTTGATTGTCTTTTACTAGGAGTTGAATAAATGCGTTATGTCTATCTGATTGCCCTGGCCTTTTCCGTCATCAACCTGCAAGGGTGCTTCCCGGTTGTCGCAACCGGCGCGGGCACGGGTGTTCTCATGGCCGAGGATCGCCGCACTTCCGGCACTTTTATCGAGGATCAGGGTATCGAGCTGAAAGCTTCCAACCGTCTCGACGAAAAGTTCAAGGACACGGTTCACATCAACATCACCAGCTACAACCGTACTATCCTGATGACCGGCGAGGTTCCGACCGATGCCGCCAAGCAGGAAGCAGAAAGAATTGTCCGCGGCGTTCCCAATGTCAGCATCGTCCTCAATGAACTTGCCATTGGCGGCATCAGCTCCTATACCTCGCGCAGCAACGACAGCTACCTGACCTCCAAGGTCAAGGTACGCTTCGTGGACCTGGGGAAATTCCAGGCCAATCACGTCAAGGTGGTAACGGAAAACAACGTGGTCTACCTGCTCGGCATGGTGACCCGCAAGGAAGCTGAAAATGCCGTCGAAATCGCCCGCACCACCGGCGGCGTACAGAAGGTGGTCAAGCTGTTCGAATACATCGACTGATGTTCTCTTCTCCCGCACCACTGTTCGAGAACAAGATTTGCACACCCGGCAATCTGGCGGTGCGCATTGCCGCCCTGCCGCGCCCGCTGGTGTTCACCAACGGCTGCTTCGACATTCTCCATCGCGGCCACGTCACTTATCTGGCGCAGGCGCGTGCACTGGGCGCCAGCCTGATCGTCGGGGTCAACACCGACGCTTCGGTGAAGCGCCTGGGCAAAGGCGACGAGCGCCCGATCAACAATCAGGACGACCGCATGACGGTGCTGGCAGCGCTGGAAAGCGTCAGCCTGGTCTGCCTGTTCGACGAGGACACGCCGCTCAACCTGATCCTTGCCTGCAAGCCGGATGTGCTGGTGAAAGGCGGCGACTGGGCCGTGACCGACATCGTCGGCGCGCGGGAAGTTCAAGGCTGGGGCGGGACAGTCCATTCGATTCCGTTCCTGCACGAGCGCTCCACCACCGCGACCCTGGCCAAGATCCGCAGTCTTTAATGCTCCCAGCCGATTTCATCAGCCGGCTTCAAGCCATTGTCGGCCGGGACAATCTTTTCACCGATCCGGTGGACTGCTATGCCTACTCCTACGACAACAGCCGCAAGATTTTCCCGCCCGAAGCGGTTGCGTTTGCGCTCAACACCGAGCAGGTGCGGGACATCATCCTGCTGTGCAACCAATGCGGCGTGCCGGTCACGCCGCGCGGCAGGGGCACCGGCACTGCCGGCGGCAGCATTCCCGAAAGCGGTGGGCTGGTATTGTCGCTGGAGCGCATGCGCAACATCATCCGCGTCGACCCTGCCAACCGGACGATCGTCGCCGAGCCCGGCGTACTCAACCAGGAAATCCAGGAAGCCGCAAAACAGCACGGCTTTTTCTGGCCGCCCGACCCTTCCAGCAGCGCGTATTGCAGCATCGGCGGCAACCTCGCCACCTGCGCCGCCGGCCCCCATGCCGTCAAATACGGGGTCACCCGCGACCATGTGCTGGGATTGAAGGCGGTAACCGGCAGCGGCGAAATCATCAAGACCGGCTGCGCTACCACCAAGGGCGTGGTCGGCTACGATCTTACGCGCCTGATCATCGGTTCGGAAGGTACGCTTGCCGTGATTACCGAGGCCACCCTCAAACTCACCCCGCTGCCGCAAGCGGTGGGCGGCATCACCGCACACTATGCCGACATCAGCCACTGCGCCAGGGCGATCGCCGCGATCATGGCGCAACCGCATATTCCCAGCGCGCTGGAATTTCTCGACAGCGCGGCGCTCGACCTGATACGCGGCCGTCATCCTGGCCTGCTGCCGGAAAACTCGCGCGCCATGCTGATGATCGAGGTGGATGGAGGAACCGCGGAAATTGCCGACAGCGCAGAGGCCATCCGCAAGGCCTGTAGCAACGACGGCCTGATTACGGCAGAAGCCACCGCCGATCCGGCCGGGCTGTGGGCGGTGCGCAAGGCGCTTTCACCATTACTACGCGACATTGCCCCGAAGAAAATCAACGAAGACGTCGTCGTGCCGGTTTCAAGGCTGCCCGATCTGCTGCATGGGCTGGGAGAGTTGAGCCGGAAATACCGCGTGGCCAACGTGAATTTCGGCCATGCCGGTAACGGCAACATCCACGTCAACCTGCTGATCAACCCGGACGATCCCGATGAAATGCGGCGGGGCGTAGCCTGCCTGGACGAGGTTTTCGACCTGGTATTGAAGCTCAGCGGCACGCTTTCAGGTGAACACGGCGTGGGCCGCGAAAAACGCGCCTATGTAGGGCGCGAGATCGATGCGCCGACCATGGCGCTGATGAAACAGATCAAGCAGGTATTCGACCCCAACGGGATACTCAATCCCGGTAAGCTGTTTCCTTAGCTCTTTGGCGCTTTTTCGGTGGCCTTGGCTGCCACTTTGCGCACTATCTTGGCGATCACCTTCTTGCCCAGCAACACCATCAAACCCAGCAGCGCTTTCTTGATCATTGTCCCACCCTGACCGGTTTGCGGCACTCCACGGCCTTCAGCTCGCTCCCTGGAAAATCCAGTTTCAATTTTGTCAGCTGCGCGGTCATGGACTCGCCGCTATCCTTGATCTGAAATACGGCAGCGTCGATTTCCTGGGTGCGCGGACCGGAAACGGCCGATTTCACACCCTTCGCGCGCAGCTGATCGAGGTATTTGTCAGCCGCCTCGGCGGAGGAAAAAATACCCATGGAAATCGCATACTGCATCGCCGATGGCTCACGGACGATGTAGCTGTCCTGCACCCCGAACTGCTTCAGTTCATCCACCTTCTTTTGCGCTTCCTGCAGCGTCTTGCGTGGCGTGACGTAAACCCAGTAGCCCCCGGATTTTTCCGCTTTGTTCTGGATGAGCTTCTCGCCCAACCGCAGCTTCTCCAGCGCCTGCGCCACGCGCTTTAGCGTGTCGCCAGAAAATTGGCCCCATTCGAGGCAAATCTCGGACTTGACTTCGACGGGGGCGCTATCTCCTGACTTTACCAGTGGCTCCGACATGGGCAGCGCCGGAGCCGGCGCATTCTGGGGCTCGGCCAACAGCTTGATCTCTTCCGCCTTGACCGGCTCGTGGCCTCGCATGGGCTCCCTGCCATGACTGCTGTTGAGCTGCATCACGGTAAAAAACAAGATGTTGATAACCAGCAGTATTGCGAATATCCACTTCATGCCAATGCGATCCTGATCAGTCCATCCAGCACCAGATTATCCACCATCCTCGTCTTGCCGGACAACAGAGGCAGGAGCAGTTGAGCATCACCGCCACTCAGCAAGCAGGTCGGCGCCCGCTTGATCTCACCGGCGAGCAAGGCATTCATGTGCCAGACCGCCCCCACCATGGCGGACAGCGCGCCGCTGTAAACCGCATCGGGAGTGTTTCTGGGGATATCCCTGTAATGACCGCCCCCCTCCCCGATGGCCGCAGTGTTTTCAGCCAGCGCCCGCAGCATCGTTGCCAGCCCGGGAACGATCAACCCGCCCAAGAACACGCCATCGGCGGTCAGTGCATCCACGGTCATCGCAGTTCCGGCGTTTATCACCACGCAGCCTTCCGGCGCGATGGCACGCGCGGCGATCAATGCCGCCCAGCGGTCACTGCCCAGCTGCGAGGGGATATCATAGCCGTTGCTTACGCCGCACTGGCTTTCGACCGCAACGACCCATTGCATCTTGGCAGACCAGCCCTTGCAGGCTTCCTCTATCTGCAGGACCACCTGCGGCCCGGCAACGTTCGATGCAACGATCCGTTCAGGTACAGCTAAGCATTTCCATGCATCGCCTAGGCCAGCTACGTCCGCAGTGGCAATCCAGCCCTGAGACACCCACGAATTTCCATCATGCAATCCCCATTTAATCCGGGTATTGCCGGCATCCACCGCTAGTATCATGTCACCCCACGCAAGCTGATTTCACCGGAGGTGAAGCGTTGCTTCCCAACCGCGGTGCGCACCAGCAGTGCGCCATCGTCGGCCACATCCAGCAAATGTCCTTCGTGCTGGCTGCCGTCGGGCAGCATCAATAGAACCTGTTTTTCATGGTAAGCGTGGTGCTTCAACCATTCTTCACGCAGGCTTGAAAACCCGCCCTCATCAAACTCATTCAGGACATTCGCCAAGTGCAGCAGGATGTTTGCCAGCAAGAAATTGCGCTCTGGCACATTCCCGCCTATAGAGTGGAGATCCACCACCGCCTGATCGATCCGGTTCAGCACCTTGCCGGACAGCTTGAGATTGATACCGATGCCGATCACCGCGGCGCTCGGCCCCAGCATATCGCCCTGCAGTTCGATCAGTATGCCTGCCAGCTTACGGTGCTGGTGCAGCACGTCGTTCGGCCATTTCAAGCCTGCACCTGAGACGCCGACCTGGTTCAGCGCACGCATCAGTGCCACGCCGACCGCCAGGCTGAGACCAGAAAGGAATCCCGCGCCCTGATTAAAACGCCACAGCAGGGAAAACGTCAGGCTGCCTCCCAAGTTGGCATGCCATTCCCGACCGCGCCGGCCGCGCCCAGCCGTCTGCATCTCCGTGATCACACAGCTACCATGTGGCGCACCCTGCACCGCTTTCTCCAGCAACCTGCTGTTGGTAGAGGCCAGACTCTCGGCAATCTCCAAATCGAAAAAACCGGCTTTATCGCCCAGTCCGGCGTGAATTTTATCCTTATCGATCCAGTGCAAAGGCTCGCGCAGACGATAGCCGCGGCCCGGCACACGGAACAGGTCGACGCCGGCTTCATCAAGATTGCGCATCGCCTGCCAGATAGATGCTCGGGATACGTTCAACTGCTGTGCCATCTCCTCGCCGGAATGGAATTCCCCGTCGGATAGCAGGCGCAGCACGGCAAAGGTCAAGGGTTTCACAGCGGCAGATTCTGGTTGGGATGGTCGCATGTTAGCACATACGCCGAGTGGAAATAACAGCGCCCCGAAGCATGCGGGATGTACGCCATAAAAAACAAAACCCCCTGCAGCTATTGCTGAGGGGGTCTGTCTGATAAGGAGCCTGGCGGTGACCTACTTTCACATGGGTAATCCACACTATCATCGGCGCACGTTCGTTTCACTTCTGAGTTCGGGATGGGATCAGGTGGGTCCAAACTG
>JAUYSN010000212.1 GCA_030696235.1 Sulfuricella sp.
CTGGCTGTCGGGCGATGTTAAAGCCGAGAGCGCAGAGCATCAGGCGCTGCAACCGCATTTGCAGAACCTTTACAAGCTCTACCAGATTCTGGCCAAGGCGCGTACCCAGCGCGGCGCCATCGATTTCGAGACCATCGAGACGCAGATGCTCTTCAACGACCAGGGCAAGATCGAGCGCATCGTGCCGGTGCACCGCAACGATGCCCACCGCGTGATCGAGGAATGCATGCTGGCCGCCAACGTGTGCGCTTCGGATTTCCTGAAGAAGAACGAGCACCCCACCCTGTACCGCATCCACGAGGGGCCGACGCCGGAGAAGCTGGAAGGGCTGCGCGAATTCCTCAAGGAGTTCGGCCTGCCTCTGGCCGGTGGCGACGATCCCCACGCCAAGGACTACGCCAGGCTGTTGTCCAAGGTCAAAGGGCGGCCGGACGAGCAGTTGCTGCAAACGGTCATGCTGCGCTCGCTACGCCAGGCAGTGTACAGCCCTGACAACGTCGGGCATTTCGGTCTGGCCTATGAGTCTTATACCCATTTCACCTCTCCGATACGCCGCTACCCGGATTTGCTGGTGCACCGTGCCATCAAGGCCGTGCTGAAGGGTGATAAATACCAGCCTGGCAAATGGGCGGAGCTGGGTATTCACTGCTCCCAGACCGAGCGCCGTGCCGACGAGGCGACGCGCGATGTCAACGACTGGCTCAAGTGCTTCTACATGCAGGACAAGGTGGGCGAAACCTTCGACGGCACCGTCGCCAGTGTCACCGGCTTCGGCGTGTTTGTCGCGCTCGACAACATCTATGTGGAAGGCCTGGTGCATGTGACCGAGCTGGGCAGTGACTATTTCCATTTCGATGCCGCCAAGCATCAGCTGCTGGGCGAGCGCACCGGTCAGCGCTTCCGCCTCGGCGACAGGCTGAAGGTCAAGGTGGCGCGAGTCGATCTCGAAACCATCAAGATCGACTTCGTGATGGCGGAACCCAAGGAACCCAAGCGCTCCGGCTCGGTCGAGCGGCGGCCTGCCAGGGAAAAAGCAGGCGGCAGACGTCCCGCGCCCAAGGAAGCGGAGGGCGGCAAGAAGCCCAGCCCAAAAGGGAAAGCACGGAAAGCCCGGGGCTGATGGCTGACAGCTTTATTTACGGCTTTCATGCCGTGGTCAGCCGGATTCGGCAAAACGCTAAGGGCGTCACCGAAATCTATCTGCACCGGGAGCGGCAAGACCCGCGTTCGCGCGAGCTGCTGCACCTGGCCGAAGAGCAGGGCGTGCGCGTCATTTTCATGGAACGGCATCGCCTTGACGGCATGGTCGGCAACGACAAGCACCAGGGCGTGGTGGCCAAAGTCGAAGCGGCGCAGCAGTACCATGACGTGTTCGACATTCTGGAGGGTTTGAGCGAACCGGCGTTATTGCTGGTGCTGGACGGCGTGCAGGACCCCCACAACCTGGGGGCCTGTCTGCGCGTGGCGGACGCGATGGGCGCGCATGCCGTAGTCGTGCCGAAAGACCGCGCCGCCGGGCTCAATGCCACGGTGCGCAAGGTCGCCAGCGGGGCGGCAGAAACCGTGCCCCTGGTCACTGTCACCAACCTTGCGCGTAGTTTGCGCGAGATCAAGGAAGCGGGCGTCTGGGTGGTCGGCGCGGCGGGTGAGGCGCAAAGCGACCTGTTTTCCGCCAAGCTAGACGGTCCGACCGCCTGGGTTCTGGGCGCCGAGGGCGAAGG
>JAUYSN010000217.1 GCA_030696235.1 Sulfuricella sp.
CGCCGGGGCGCCGGAGGATAGTATAAAGATTCGACACGTTACCTCTTTGGTAGATAGTTATTTTAATTAATCCGGTTTTGTCCACCAGGTAGTCATGCAGAAGCGTGAGGATGGTAGGGTGCGCCATGCGCACCATATTGCTCTGATTGGTGCGCATGGCGCACCCTACATTCCATCCGTTTCATGTTGACTGACACCCATTATCCTACAGGATGGCAAAACAAGTTGCGAAACCGGCAACGCGGGATGCCCGGCATTGTTATACTTCAGCCGCCCGACAGGTAAAATAGATCGCATCCGCAGACCAAACCCCGACTTGAAGAAATCGTCTTGAAAAAAATACTCATCACCATACAGGGCAAGACCCTGATCCTTCACTACCAGGTCAAGCATGGACTGGTGCGCAAGGGATCGGGCTGGGCAAGCTATATTCAGGTTTTGCCTTCCGCCGAGTTGGCCCGCTTCGACCTGAAAGGGCTGACCCCTGAAATGTTTTGCGTGAACATTTCCGACATGGTGAATATTCGCGGCTTGTTTTCCGGCCAGGTTGAAAACGAGCGGCAGGTCCCCGTGGCGCGCTGGGAAATCAACCACGAAGATTACCTGCAAGCGACCAGCGCCCTGGCGGCGAAATTGACGCATCTGCAAATCGTGGACTTGCTTGCATCATTGCCGGGTTACCTTCAGGAAACGGACAACCAGTTTATCGACTTCGAAGAGCGCGTCGTCCCCCACGAGACGGGCGAACCCGATGCTTTCAGCGGCTATCGGCTGACCATCGTGACCGAAGACATCGAGGACAAGGTCGCCCCGTATGCCTATTACAACCTGGACACCCACACGCCGGAAGGATGGCAAGGCTACCCGCCGCCGCAAGCGGACTACGAGCCGATACGAACCGCGCTGGAGAACAAGCTGCAGGCCGTCAGGGAAGCCGGCGTGCCGCTCACGCAGGTTGATGATGAAACCGATTACGCCATCGCAGGTTGACACCCTTACCCGTTTTTTTCATGCCCGGGCTGTATAATCGCCCCCTTTTTCGAGTACCCCGCTATGTGGTTTAAAAACACCTTCATTTATCGCCTTCCCACTGACTGGACAGTAAGCGCCGCCGCCCTGGAAGAAAAACTGTCCCGCCAGCCGCTGCAACCCTGCGGCGGCCTGGACAAGCAAAGCCGCGGCTGGGTTTCCCCTCAAGGCGACGGGCCTCTCGTCCACGTGCTGAACCGGCAACTGCTGATCGCCCTGGGCGTGGAGCAGAAACTACTGCCCGCCTCCATCATCAACCAGTTCGCCAAGGACCGCATCGCCGAACTCGAAGCGCAGCAGGGCCACCGCGTCGGGCGTAAGGAGACGAAGGAGATCAAGGAGCGCGTCACCGACGAGCTTCTTCCCCGTGCGTTCGCGCATCGGCGCACGACCTTCGTCTGGATCGACCCGGTCAACGGCTGGCTGGTTGTGGATGCGGCCTCCCCGGCCAAGGCGGATGAAGTCCTGGAACTGCTCGGCAAAACGCTGGACGACCTGCCGCTCAAGCTTGTGCACACCAGGCTCTCACCGGTCGCTGCCATGACCGGCTGGCTCGCCGGGGGTGAAGCACCGTCCGGGTTCACCATCGATCGCGAACTGGAGCTCCGCTCCATCGACGAGGGCAAGGCCACGGTCCGCTATGTCCGCCACGACCTGGAGGGAGATGAAATCCGCGCCCACATTGCCGCCGGCAAAAGTGCCACCCGGCTGGGAATGACCTGGAACGACAAGATATCCTTTGTCCTCACCGAGCAGCTCCAGATCAAGCGCCTCGCCTTCCTGGACATCCTCAAGGAAGAAGCCGAATCCCAGGCCGAAACCACCGACGAGCTGTTCGATCTCGACTTCACCCTGATGACCGGGGAACTGGCTCGCTTGCTGGCCGATCTGGTCGAGGCGCTCGGCGGCGAGAACGTTTAGTGAACCGCTGATTTATTCGTCGCACCGGCGAAAGCCGGTGTCCAGGAATAATCAAAGGGGCCAGGGTCAAATTAACCTGCCTAACTCCACATTCAACCCGCAACCAGAAGAGTCACTTCGCATTCAAATCATCATCCTGGTAGTACTTGGTGCCCTGGATCGTCGCCTGCAACGCGAGTCCGTTCTCAGTGAGCTGGTACAGGTCAACCCCCGGCGCTACCGTAATCGCGCCTGCCGCAGCGCCTCCCTTTTCGCCGGACTTGGCGGCGGCGTCCGCCTGGGCACTCGCTTCCCAGCCGCTCTCGACGAATTGCTTGAAAGCATCGTGGTTCGCGAACACGAAAACACCGCGGAAGTCCTTGACGCCCAGGCCCAGCCCTATCCCGCCGGAGATCATTTTCATGTAAATATCCTTGCCGCTCCGGTTGTCATGCGCCACCCCGGAGCCGCCTGCGGCGGAGAAAAAGATCAAATTGATCCCGACGTTGCTGAACACGGCGTATCCTGCCGCTTTCTGTATGCTTGGCCTGGCAGCAGGATGCACCTTGTAGAGCTGCGCCAAGGTCTCCTTGCGCATCTTCCGGATTTCGTTTCGCTGCTCGTCCACGGAGGCCGCAAGGGCCGATCCGGCTATCCCGCAAAGAGCCATCACAGCGACAATCGCTGCAATAATATTCAGGCGGCAGGCAGTTGGGTGCATGTTTTTTCCTTCTGTTTTCTATCGGCGAACGACCATGGTAACCCCGTGGCGCTGGATGAACAATCGAACTGAATTGTCACGGCGGCATCAGACACATTCAAATGGAGGTCCGCCACCTATTTCATTATTGGACGCAGGTTCGGTTAAAATGCCTGTCCCGACACCGATCCATGCAGCCCCTGCGCCGGTTCGAGATCCGATGACGGCGGGGCGACACTAAGATTGATGGATTGATGGCCATGACGAGACGACATGAAAATAGCGGTAAGTGAATTAATCGTAAGGTATCTGGAGCGCCTGGGGATCGAAGTTATCTTCGGGATGCCGGGCGCCCATATCCTGCCGGTCTATGACAGCTTGTACGACTCGAACATCAAGAGTGTATTGGTCAAGCATGAACAGGGGGCGGCGTTCATGGCCGGGGGCTATGCCAGGGCCTCGGGGAGAATTTCCGCCTGCATCACCACTGCGGGCCCGGGTGCCACCAACCTGGTGACGGGGATCGCCAATGCCTATGCGGACAAACAGCCGATCCTGATCATTACCGGGGAAACATCGACCCATATCTTCGGCAAGGGCGGGCTGCAGGAGAGCTCCGGCGAGGGCGGCAGCATCGATCAGGCCGCGTTGTTCAAGGGCATCACCAAATACAACAAGATCATTGAAAGAACCGACTACCTGGTTCATGTTCTGAATCAGGCCTCGAAAATTCTTCTATCCAGCAATTCTGGTCCCGTACTCCTCAGCTTTCCCTACAACGTCCAGAAGGAAATGGTCGATGAAAACCTGCTTGATCGCGTTCACACCCGAAGCAGCAGCCACTCGCTCCACAAACGCGCCCTCCCCGTGGATGCGCTGGCAGAGCTGATTGCCGAGGCGAAATATCCCGTCATCGTTGCGGGTTATGGCTGCATCAAATCGGGCGCGCAGGAAGTCGTCGCCCAATTGAGCGAAGCGATGAATATCCCGGTGACCACCAGCCTGAAAGGGAAAGGGGTCATCGGCGACGGGTCCGGGCTATCTCTGGGGAGCCTGGGCGTCACCTCGAATGGGTCTGCGTACAAATACATCGTCGATCATGCAGACCTGATCCTGTTTCTGGGCGCCGGGTTCAACGAACGCACCAGCTACCTGTGGGACGACAAGCTCCTGGGCAACAAGAAGATCGCCCAGATTGACAATGACCCCGAACAGCTGGAAAAGGTATTCAGGGCGGATGTCGCCATCCACGGCGACATCAAGGACGCCCTGACTGAAGTATTGGAAAAGATCGGGGCCAGCGGGGCAACCCGGAAAAACCTCGACAAATTCCATGGCCATGCAGAGGGATTAAGGAAGGAAGCATCCGGAAAAGAGGGCGCTGAACTACCGTCCAGGTTTGTACTGATTGAGCAATTTTATTCGAGACTGGAGATGTATTTCCCGGAAAATGCGTTGATTTTTGA
>JAUYSN010000241.1 GCA_030696235.1 Sulfuricella sp.
GGCGATTCCGGCATCGCTCAGCGGCCGGCGGTTATCGTCCACCACCTGCCCGCCCAGCGAGGAGGCCATCTGCCTGGCCACCATCAGCATCTGGTTGAATACGCGCAGCCCGTCGGCAACCCTGGGCACATCGAACAGAAAGGTAACGCCATGGGTGCTGAGCTGGCGGATGTTTTCCGCGGAAAACGGCGTCGGATCCAGATTGGCCAGCGAGAATAAATCCGCACCCTCGTCGTTGAAAAAATGGAACGCGCCGTCCGGCTGCAATTTCATGCCAGCCGCTTCCGCCATGGCCCGCACCTTGGTGGCGGCGAAGGCTACACCGTTCTGCGTGATGACATTGACACCGATCAGCACGTCGACATCGGCACAGAACTGGTCAAGCGCAGCGGCGAGCGCCAATGCGGGCTGCCGTTTCGGGAATTCGGCGATCGCCATCAGCTCGTCCGCAACACTCTGAACCTGGCTGCAAAAGGCCGCCAGATCCGGCTCGGAAACCGGCCCGGTGCGATCCGCCAGCTGCAATGTTGCGGCAGTATCGAGATATTCCTCGGCATTTCCCTGTCCGACCTCTTCCCATCCGCCGGTCAGTGAATTCATGACTAGCCAGTGCACGCGTTTACCGAAATCTCCCTGGCGCTGTATCGCTTCAATCAGAGCCGTTGCGCCAACCGGTTCGCCCGGATGAAGCTGAACCCGGTAATTGATGGTTTCATCCTGCAACACGACCGGCCCCTCTTCGTGCTGAGCGACGAGGGGCGGCTTTACCCCCTGTTCCGGCTTCGATTCAACGGCGGGGATGGGCTCGACTTCCTCAATGATTTCTTCCGCTGCCGCCCATTCCTCTGCCGGCTCCACTGGCTTCTCCTCCGGCGGCGCAGAAACGACCGGCTCGATCCGCGACTCTTTGCGAAAAGCGGCAATTTCGCGCTCATCCAGCAGAGTGTCGGGAAGAGTGTCAGTGCCACGATCCAGCAGCACGTCCTCCCGCCTGGCGGGGAAAGCCTTCTCGGCATTGCGCCGGTACTTCCTTTCCTGGAAACGGTTAAAACCGTACACGCCGGCAACGACCAGGAGACCGATCGCCAGCAAGCTGATTTGCAATTCATTCATGGCATTGTTCCGCTCGATTTTTTGTGACTGTATCAAACCCGCGTAACCCGCGTAGGGCGGAAAAGCGTAGCGCCTTCCGCCGTATGGGATGCCCGCACACCGTTTCGGTGAATTAAACATGCGGCGGATAACGCTATGCTCATCCGCCCTACATCGGAAAAAACTTTCTCCAAGACAAATTATAACTCAAGCCGGCACTTCATCCTTCATCCGTATCGCTTCTTCGATGTCCACCGCCACCACGCGCGACACGCCCATTTCCTGCATGGTGACGCCGATCAGTTGCTCCGCCATTTCCATGGTGATTTTATTATGGCTGATATAGACGAACTGGGTCTGCAGCGACATTTTTTTTACCAGCTCGCAGAAGCGTTCGGTGTTGGTATCGTCGAGCGGCGCGTCCACCTCGTCGAGCAGGCAGAACGGCGCCGGATTGAGCTGGAACAGGGAAAAGGTCAGCGCCAGCGCGGTCAGGGCCTTCTCCCCGCCCGACAGCAGGTGGATCGAGCTGTTCTTCTTGCCCGGCGGCTGGGCGATGATCTGGATGCCGGCATCGAGAATTTCCTCGCCGGTC
>JAUYSN010000250.1 GCA_030696235.1 Sulfuricella sp.
GCTTCCGGCCCCTTTGGATTGGCCAGCATCGCCGCCACCGTAGTATAGGTGAAGCGTTTGTGGGAATTCATCACCGCCGGGTAAAAGCGGTATTTCTTGATCTCGCCGCTACTGTCGATGTCCATTTCGCATACCATGCACAGCCGTTCCACGTGTGGATTGAGCGAGCACAGGCCGTTGGACAACTCTTCCGGCAGCATGGGAATGACGCGGCGGGGAAAGTACACCGAATTGCCGCGGTCGAACGCCTCCTGGTCGAGCGCGTCCTTGGGCTGGACGTAATGGCTGACGTCGGCGATCGCCACGTACAGTTTCCATCCGCCCTTGCTCAAGATCTTCCAGCCCTTGTCGAGTTTGCGGCAGAATACCGCGTCGTCGAAATCGCGGGCGGTCTCGCCGTCGATGGTGACGAGCGGCAGCTCGCGCAGGTTCTCGCGCCCCTGAATGTCCTTTTTCAGCACTTTCGGCGAGAACTTCTTCGCCAGATTTTCCACCTCGGGCGGAAACACATGCGGCAGATCGTGCTTGCGCAGTGCAATCTCGATTTCCATGCCGGGATCGGTGTAATTGCCGAGAATTTCCACCACTTGTCCGACCGGTTTGACATGCTTGCTCGGCTGCTCGATGATTTCTATCATCACCACCTGGCCGGGCTGGGCCCCCATATCGCCACCGGGCGGAATCAGGAAGTCCTGGCTGATACGCTTGTTTTCAGCCACCGCGAACAGAATGCCATGCTCGTTGAAAAGGCGGCCCACGATGCGTGTATTGACGCGCTCCAGCACCTCGACGATGCTGCCTTCAGGACGGCCGCGCCTATCCTCGCCGATGATCCGTGCCATCACACGGTCGCCGTGCAGCACTTTCTGCATCTGGCTCGGGCCAAGGAATAAATCCTCGCCACCATCGTCAGGCACCAGGAAGCCGAAACCGTCTTTGTGCCCCTGCACCGTGCCCTTGATCAGGTCAAGCTTGTCCACCACGCAAACTTCATGCTTGCGGTTACGCATGATCTGGCCGTCACGCTCCATCGCCTTGAGACGACGACTGAATACATCCACCTCGTCTTCCTGGATTTCCAGGATCTTCGCCAGTTTTGCCTCGGCGACAGGAACGCCCTGCTCGGTGAGGAGTTGCAGAATATATTCCCGGCTCGGCAACGGATGTTCATACTGAGCACGCTCGCGCTCGAGGA
>JAUYSN010000259.1 GCA_030696235.1 Sulfuricella sp.
GAGCAGCTTTTCCATCACGGTGTAGAGCCGGCGGGCGCCGATGTTCTCGGTTCTTTCGTTGACCTCGTAGGCGATTTCGGCCAGGCGCCGGATCGCGTCGGGCTTGAAATCAAGCTTCACCGCTTCGGTGCCGAGCAGGGCTTGGTACTGCTTGGTGAGGCAGGCGTCGGTGTTGGTGAGGATTTGTTCGAAATCGGCCACGCTCAGGGAATCCAGCTCGACCCGGATGGGCAGCCGGCCTTGCAGTTCGGGGATGAGGTCGGAGGGCTTGGCGAGGTGGAAGGCGCCGCTGGCGATGAACAGGATGTGGTCGGTCTTGATCATGCCGTACTTGGTGGAGACGGTGGTGCCTTCGACCAGCGGCAGCAGGTCGCGCTGCACGCCCTGGCGCGACACGTCGGCGCCGGAAGACTCCGAGCGGCTGGTGATCTTGTCGATTTCGTCGAGGAAGACGATGCCGTTCTGCTCGACGTTGTGCACCGCCTGAATTTTCAGCTCCTCGTCGTTGACCAGCTTCATGGCCTCTTCTTCGGTGAGGAGCTTCATCGCTTCGCCGACTTTCATCTTGCGCTGCTTGCGCCGACTGGCGCCGATATTCTGGAACAGGCCCTGGATTTGCGAGGTCATTTCTTCCATGCCGGGCGGGGCAAGGATTTCCATGTGCGCCTGGGCGGCGGCGACTTCGATCTCGATTTCCTTGTCGTCGAGCTTGCCCTCGCGCAACATTTTGCGAAATTTCTGCCGCGTGGTGTTTTCCTCACCCGCATCCGCCACGACGTCGCGGGCCGGCGGCAGCAGCGCGTCGAGGATGCGCTCTTCGGCATGATCTTCGGCGCGGTGGCGCACCTTGCGGGTTTCCTGCTCGCGGGTCTGCTTGATGGCCATTTCCACCAGGTCGCGGATGATGGAATCGACGTCGCGCCCGACATAGCCTACCTCGGTGAACTTGGTCGCCTCGACCTTGATGAACGGCGCGTTGGCAAGCTTGGCCAGACGGCGGGCGATCTCGGTCTTGCCGACGCCGGTCGGGCCGATCATCAGGATATTCTTCGGCGTGATTTCGTGGCGCAACGGCTCGGCCACCTGCTGCCTGCGCCAGCGGTTCCTGAGGGCGATGGCGACGGCACGCTTGGCGGCGTGCTGGCCGACGATGTATTTGTCCAGCTCGTGGACGATTTCCTGGGGAGTCATTGGGGTCATGGGTATCTTTCGGCGAATGGCCAGTAGCAAGTGGCGAGTGGCCTTTGCAACTTACCGCTCGCGACTCGCCACTTGCTTATTCAAGCACTTCAATCACATGGTTCTGGTTAGTATAGATGCACAGATCCGCGGCGATGGTCAGCGCTTTCTTGACGATCTCTGCCGGTGGCAGGTCGGTGTAGTCGAGCAAGGCGCGCGCTGCGCTCTGGGCGTAAGGCCCGCCGCTGCCGATGGCGACCAGGCCATACTCCGGCTCCAGCACGTCGCCGTTGCCGGTAATGATCAGCGAGGTTTCATGGTCGGCCACCGCCAGCATGGCTTCGAGCCGGCGCAGGATGCGGTCGGTACGCCAGTCCTTGGCCAGTTCCACGGCAGAGCGCAGCAAATGCCCCTGGTGCTTGTCCAGCTTGGCCTCGAAACGCTCAAACAGGGTGAAGGCGTCCGCCGTGCCGCCGGCGAACCCGGCCAGAATCCTGTCGTGGTGGATGCGGCGCACCTTGCGCGCGGTGGCCTTGACCACGATATTGCCGAGGGTCACCTGCCCGTCTCCGCCGAGCGCAACTTGACTGCCGCGTCGCACCGAAAGAATGGTGGTGCCGTGAAATTGCTCCATATGTTCTCCCTCAAACGGCTAATGTCAGCCCTCGTTCAACGTTCAACACAGTCATTATACTGTCACCTGTTTGCGCTAAACTGTAAAGTATGAAAACAAGCTTATTCCCCAAACTGCGCCGCGCTACGGCCAAGCTGGACATGATTGCCCTGTTCGACCGCGTGATCTGCATGGTGTTCGGACTCATGCTGATCTTCATCACCATCGGGATCGTGGTGGGGGTGGCGCGCCTGTTCCTCAATCTCGGCAACCTGCTGGTCAACGACGATATCACCCGCCAGTATATGCTCATCATTTCGGAGGTGCTGACCCTGTTCATCCTGATCGAGCTGTCCCGCTCCCTGGTGGACTATTTCAGCGCCCACCGCCTGCGCATGACTTTCATCGTGGATGCCGGAATCGTATTCGTGCTGCGGGAGATCATGATCAAGCTGTTCGAGCACAAGATTGCCATCGAGGAAATTTATGCCCTGAGCGCGCTGCTGTTCGTGCTGGGGAGCCTGCGCATCGCCTCGGTGCTGGTGTTCCAGCGGGAGAAGATGATGCATGCCGAGGCGTTGCCGCCCCCTGCGCCAAGCCGCACCGAAAAAACGGGGATGGCATAAATTTAGCGGGGATGCATAACGGGCGGGCGGCGGGAATCAGCCGATTTTTCTTTTCAGGATGGCGGCAAACTGGTCGACGCCCATGACTCCGAGCAGGGCACGGATCATTTCATTGGCATTACGGACCAGCAATTTCTTGCCACCACAGTTCAATCCAACCAGTACACCAACGAAATCTCCGATGCTCACGAAGTCCACGCGAGACACATCGCTCATATCCAGGTAAATCTCGCTACGGGAGGCGGCAAACTTTTTCAGCTCTTGCAGTTGCTGGGCACTATCAGTCGAAATCACGCCGCTCATGAAGAACGTATCCTCGTCATGAGGCAGTTCATCTGGAGCATCGACCGTTACCACCGCAACCGGCTGCCGGCATAGCGGCATATCCTCCCAGGACGGCGGCGATACTTCGAAAGAG
>JAUYSN010000262.1 GCA_030696235.1 Sulfuricella sp.
AACTCGGAACTGTTGTCGCGGTTGTTCGAGAATGACGAGTTGCGCCAGGCGGCCTTGCCATTGCCCGCTCTGTCTTCCGAGGCGCTTGCCGCGGGCCCGGTTCACGCCCTGCTGATCGCATGCATGCACCGCGCCGGGCACAAGCAGAGCCCCTATTTTGTCGATGGCGTGGCCCACTTCAGCGGCGACCGCTTGATCTGGTTGTATGACATCCACTTGCTGGCGCTGGCTTTGACGCCGCCGCAATGGGACGAATTGTTGACGCTTGCCGAGCGTAAAGGCTTGCGAGCCGTCTGCCTGGAAGGGATAAGGCAGGCCCAGGTCTGTTTTGCCACCCCCATCCCGGCAGGAGTGCTTGCCGCACTCGCCCGGCCAAGCCCGGTGGAGCCGGCGGCCAAATACCTGAGCGCAAACCATTTGCGCCGGCGCTGGCTAGATTTATGCGCCCTTGACGGCCTGCCCAGCAAGCTTCGTTTTGTGCGCGAGCTGGTGTTTCCTCCGGCCGCCTACATGCGCGCCCGGTTACCCCATGCAAGACCGGACTGGCTGCCGTGGCTGTATTTGCTGCGAGCCATCGGCGGGCTTCGCAAGCGTGTGGACAGGCTTGATTGATCGCGGCGAGGGCGCCGGTGCTACTGGGGATGGACGCTAATCGCGGCGAGGGCGCCGCTCCTACATGGGGGATGTTGTAGGAGGCCCGCCCTCGGGCCGATAATGGGCAATTTGGGTTAAAGTACCTCCGCTGCGTAATCCGCCAGCCTTGAACGTTCACCACGCAGCAGCGTGACGTGGCCGGAATGTTCCCACCCCTTGAAACGGTCTACCACGTAAGTCAGCCCGGAACTGCCCTCGGTCAGATAAGGCGTGTCGATCTGCGCGATGTTGCCGAGACAGACCACCTTGGTGCCGGGGCCGGCGCGGGTGACCAGGGTTTTCATCTGCTTGGGCGTCAGGTTCTGCGCTTCGTCGATGATCAGGAATTTGTTCAGGAAGGTGCGGCCACGCATGAAGTTGAGCGACTTGATCTTGACCCGCGAGCGGATCAGGTCCTGCGTCGCTGCCCGTCCCCAGTCGCCGGCATTCTCGTCGGTCTTGTTGAGAACATCCAGGTTGTCTTCCAGCGCACCCATCCACGGCGCCATTTTTTCTTCCTCGGTGCCGGGCAGGAAGCCGATGTCTTCCCCGACCGGGACGGTGACACGGGTCATGATGATTTCGCTGTAAAGCTTCTGGTCCAGCGTCTGCGTCAGGGCGGAGGCCAGGGTGAGCAGTGTTTTGCCGGTTCCGGCCTGGCCGAGCAGGGTGATGAAATCCACCTCCGGGTTCATCAGCAGGTTCAGGGCGAAATTTTGTTCGCGGTTGCGCGCGGTGATGCCCCAGACGTTGTGTTTGAGATGGGTAAAATCCTTGATCGTTTCCAGCACGGCGGTGTTGCCGTTTAATTCCCTGACGATGGCGTGGAACGGGTTGTCGTATTCGAAATAGACGAATTCGTTGATCAGCAGGCTGGCGCAAAGCGGCCCCTTGATGCGATAAAAGGTATGGCCGGCTTCCTGCCAGGATTCCATGCCCTTGCCGTGGTATTCCCAGAAATCCTGCGGCAGCGCCTTGAGACCGGTATAAAGCAGATCGGTGTCTTCCAGCACCTTGTCGTTGAAGTAGTCCTCCGCGGCATAGCCCAGGGCGCGGGCCTTGATGCGCATGTTGATGTCCTTCGACACCAGGATGACCTCACGCTTGGGGTATTGCTGCTGCAGGTGCATCACCACGCTGATGATCTGGTTGTCGGCCTTGCTGGTCGGCATGCCGGCGGGCAGTTCGCCGTTCATCTGGCTGGTTTGCAGGAACAGGCGCCCGCTACAGCTTCGATTGTTGATGGAGAGGGGAAAGCCGTCTTCCATCGCGGTCTGGGCGCCGGTGACGATCTCATCCAGGAAGCGGCTGGCCTGGCGCGCATTGCGTGCGACCTCGGTCATGCCTTTCTTGTTGTTGTCCAGTTCTTCCAGGGTAATCATCGGCAGGAAGATGTCGTGCTCATCGAAATGGAACAGGCTCGACGGATCGTGCATCAGCACGTTGGTGTCGAGAACAAAGATCTTGGAATGGATGTGTGACTTTCGTGCTGCCATTGGGAACCCTTTATTTAAGCGTCTCGATGAAATCAATCACTTCCTGGGCATGGCCGGCGACCTTCACGCCGCGCCACTCGCGCCGCAGCACGCCTCCGCCGTCGATGACGAAGGTGCTGCGTTCGATGCCCCTGACCTGTTTACCATACAGATTCTTCATTTTGATGACGCCGAACAGATTGCAGGCGGCTTCTTCCTTGTCGCTGAGCAACTCGAACGGCAGATTCTGTTTCGCCTTGAAATTTTCGTGGGACTTCAGGCTATCGCGCGAGATGCCGTAAATTTGGCAGCTAACGGCCTGAAATTCTGGATAAAGATCGCGGAACTGTTGCGCTTCGGTAGTGCAGCCGGGTGTGGAGTCTTTGGGATAGAAGTACAGTACTACGGGTTTTCCTTTGGCCGTGGATAAGCGGAATGGCTTGTCCCCAGTCGCGGGAAGTTCAAAGTCTGGAACGGGTCGGTCGAGCATAGAAATTACCGTGTTGGCCATAGCGTCATTGTTGACAAAAAACGGCACCAGCGCAACAGGCAACATCAGCGTTTTTTGTTCATAAGGTGATGGGCGCGCATATTTATGCCTTGCATGAACATGAAGTTGGCTCATTGGTGGGCTGGACTGAAGAATCGCCCCCGCAAGCTGCCACCACCTCCGGCTTGGCCAATTCCCGCTCGATGATATCCATTGTGGCCCGGCCAATATACTCGCTGTTCGGATCTGATGTTTCGATCGCTTCGAGGTAGGCGCGACCGATCAGGCGGCCGAGCGGCTTCGGATTGTATAGCAGCTTTTTGATGAGAAAGGGATTGAAGGTGAGCGGGTTGTAGTCCGGTTTCAGATAACCCTGGCTGATCAGCAGACGTTCCACCGGTGTACCGGGTTGAATGCCGATGAAAAAAATGAACGGCAGCACGTTGTCTCGGCCGAACATTGCATACAGTTCCTTGATCTTCGCGACGGTCTTTTGCAGCGTTTGGACAGTCTCGCCGGGAGCGTTCAAAGGCATGTAAAGTTTGATCTTCTGATCGGTGTGGCCGTTCGCCTGGAACATGCGAAAAGCGTCCATCTGCTGCTCCAGCGAATAGCCCAGGGTCAGCTTGTCGATGATCTCCTGCGACCCGGTGAAGGACAGATCAACGCTGCCCATTCCCGTTGCCAGCATCTTCCG
>JAUYSN010000079.1 GCA_030696235.1 Sulfuricella sp.
GGTGGTGCGGCGCTGCCGCCAACGTCGCCGCATCAGGCTTGGCAGTGCCGATGTCCATGCCGCGATAGACCAGGGCCGAATCCACACTGATGATCTCGCACGGCAGGCGCTGCACCAGATCGACCGCCACGCCGGTCTTCCCGCTGGCAGTGGGACCCATGAGGAAAATGGCCGGGGGCAGATCAAAACAAGCGCCTTTCACCATTGCCCCTTCCCCCTTGCAGGGGGAAGGTTGGGATGGGGGTTAAGATGCCGATTCTCTGGCGAAACTTTCAACCCCCACCCTAACCCTCCCCCTGCCAGGGGGAGGGAATAACAACAACCCATCACTGTTATTTCCCCCGCATGAACAGTCGGTCCAGCTCTTCCATGGAAATCTCGCGCCAGGTGGGCCGACCATGATTGCACTGGTCGGCGCGCTTGGTGGCCTCCATTTCACGCAGCAGGGCATTCATTTCCGGCACGGCCAGTTTTCTGTTGGCGCGCACCGAAGCATGGCAGGCCAGCGTGGCGAGCAGTTCGTTGCGCCGCTCGGCGAGCACCCGGTCGGCGCCGAATTCATGCAATTCCTTGAGCAGATCACGTGCCAACAGTACCGGATCGGCATCCTGCAGCAGCGCCGGCAGCGCCCGCACCGTCAGCGTGGTCGGCGACAGCATGGCAATATCGAAACCCAGCGCGCCGAATGCGGCGGCATGCTCCTCAGCCACGGCAACATCCAGCGCCCCGGCATGGAACGACACCGGGATCAGCAGCGGCTGCATGGCGATGGCGCGATTGTCGAGAGCCGCTTTCAGCTTCTCGTAGGTGACCCGCTCATGAGCGGCGTGCATGTCGACGATCACCAGCCCCTTGGCGTTCTGAGCCAGAATGTAGACACCGTGCAGCTGCCCCAGGGCAAAGCCGAGCGGGGGGATTTCCGCCGCTGCTTCGGTCGGCAGTGCAGCTTCCGGCCTGCCGATCCCGCCGAACAGGGTGGCATACAGATCAGTCCGCTGCGCCACGCCGAGCGGCATGGCTTGCTGCTGGGAATAAGAGTGAAATGAACCCCGACGCACCGGTTCGGCCACAGGTACTGCAGCGGATTCCTGCCGGGCACGAATCGGCGCCGACAGCGCCTTGTTCAGGGCATGAAAAATGAACTGGTGGATGGCGCGCGCTTCGCGGAAACGCACTTCGATCTTGGTGGGGTGCACATTGACGTCCACCCCTTCCGGATCGATTTCGAGGAACAGTGCAAACGCCGGATGGCGGTCGTTATGCAGAATGTCCTTGTAAGCCTCGCGGATGGCGTGGGCGATCAGCTTGTCGCGCACAAAGCGACCGTTGACGTAAAAATACTGGGCATCGCGCCCGCCGCGCGAAAACCCGGGCAGGCTCGCCATGCCCCACAGGCGCAAGCTGCCGGCACGCTCGTCCAGAATCACCGAGGCAGCGGCAAACTCATCGCCGAGCAGCGTCGCGGCACGGCGTTCCATCGACCCCGCAGGAAGTTGCCAGATTTTGCGTCCGTTATGCTGCAGGGCAAAGCCGATATCGGTGCGGCTCAATGCGATACGCCGGAACATTTCCTCGCAGTGACCGTATTCGGTCGCCTCGCTCTTGAGGAACTTGCGCCGCGCAGGGGTGTTGAAGTACAGGTCCTGCACCTCCACTGCCGTACCCGATTCCAACGCGGCCGGCTGCAGCCCGGTGACGTCGCTGCCGGCAGCCTCGACTTTCCAGGCGTGGCGCTCCCCCCGTCGGCGGCTGGTCAGCGACAGGCGCGACACCGCGGCGATACTGGCCAGCGCTTCGCCCCGAAAACCGAGGCTATTCACCGCCTCCAGATCGTCGAGTGTGGCGATCTTGCTGGTGGCGTGGCGCGCCAGCGCCAACGCCAACTCCTCAGCGACAATGCCGATACCGTCATCGGCAACGCGAAGCTGCTTGATCCCGCCCTGCGCCAGGGTGACCGCGATCTCGTTTGCCGCTGCGTCGACACTGTTTTCCAGCAGCTCCTTCAAGGCCGAAGCAGGTCGCTCCACCACCTCGCCGGCGGCAATCTGGTTAATCAGCAGGTCGGGCAATACCCGTATGACTGACATTCGATAACCTGCGAAATAATGCAAAATAAAAACCCAATTATACGCATTATGCGAGAACTGTTTATCCAGAGTCTCTCGACGCCGAAACGAACACAGATAATTCTTGACTGTTTCCGTTGGTTATTGTCTAATGTCAAGACATGGTCTAAACAGAGACATTGCAACACAGTCACGGCAAGCAATCATGCTGCTGGTATGGTTATCAATAATTTTCGGATTCAGAAAGGAATAGTAAATATGGAACTTCCAGATCGCGACGGAGACGGTTATCTCGCCGACATGAGCGTGTGGACAGAAGAGATTGGTCGCGCAATGGCTGAAGCAGACGGTTATACGCTCGATGATGCCAAATGGGCTCAGATCATGAAGGCCCGTGAATATTTCGAAGAATTCGG
>JAUYSN010000005.1 GCA_030696235.1 Sulfuricella sp.
GCAATATCTGGCTCACGATCACGGCAATTTCTGCCTTCGCAGTCCGCTGATCATCGCGAAGCTTTATCAGCCAGGCATCGCTCCAGTTCTTGGTGCGCTTGAACTCCCACAAGATGGTGCCGCCAGACTGGCCGCCTGCGCCGACAACACGGTGCAGCACATCCCCGCCGAATTCGCCCTTGGGTACTGGCTCGATCGCATCGACAGGGAATTTGGCGCGCAGCAGGTTTTCAAGTTCCAGTTCCTGGACTTCGCCCTGCAATTGTTGTGATCCCTGTTCGGCCCTGCGCTTGAGGTCCTCGATCTGTTTCTGCATCGCGGTAATGGTCTGCTCCTTCTCCATTACCTTGAGTTTCTGTTCTTCCTCAGCTTCTTTTCTGGCTTGTTGGCGGGTGGCGTCGAGTCCTGCCTGCACCCGCTTTTCAACGGTGAGTTCCAGTTCACGCTTGGCATCATCCAGTTCGCGCTGTTTTTTGATCAGATCGGCCTGCGCCTTTTGTGCCTCGGCAAGTTTTTCTTCACGGCTTTTCAGCACTTCCTGCAATTCGACCAGCTCACGCGCCTTGTTCTCCAACTCGGCTGCGCTGGCAAGTTTTGCTTTTTTGGATTCTTCGGCAATGATGCGGGCGCGTTCCGCTTTCAACTGTGCAGCAACTTGATCGGCTACCTGATCGTCGAGTTTGCGCTTGTCTTCTACAAGCTGTTTTTCCTTTTCACGCATGGCCTGTTCGCGCGTGGCAATGTCGCTGTCTTTTTGCGCCAGTTGCTGCTCGAACTGCTTGCGGGTGGCGGCGATCAGTGGTGCCGCCAGCGATTCGTTGAGTTTGATTTCCGTTTTACAGTTCGGGCAGATAATCGTTGGTTCTGTCATACAGCCTCCCATTCACAAGCAAAAAGCATCCAGGTATTCACCTGTTGCTGCAGTTGCTGTTTAAGCCCCATCAAATCATCCTGCTTGGGTATTTGGAAAATAGTAACACGTTAGCCCGTTGATGATATGAGCATTTTTCCGGTTATTGCTATATCTGGCGGGCTGTAGATGCCCGTGTCAGCGCAAATCTAGCCACCAATGGATATATGTTGCTAAAATACACCAACAAAAAAGCAATGGTTTCTGAATTCGCACGGCAGAGTTCGCAGGTTCAAACCCTGTGCTACCCTTCAACACCATGGTTTGCTAACCTTGTCTTCCTCGGATTGTCTGTCCGGCCGATGCTAAATTTCTCTTTACGAGGCGTTGTGAAAAATTTCTCCCGCACATTATTGCTGAGTGGCTGTATGGCTATGGCTGGCCTGCTTTCCTTGCCGGCGGACGCTTCGTCGCTGGACAGCCTCAAAACCTTTCTTTCCGAAGTCAAATCCGCCCGGGCGCACTTCAAGCAACTGGTCCTCGACAAAAAGCTGACCACGGTGCAGGAGTCGAGCGGCACCATGCTGTTTTCCCGTCCCGGCAAGTTTCGTTGGGTTTATGAAAAGCCTTACGAGCAGTTGATCGTTGGCGATGGCGCCAAGCTGTGGATGTACGACGTCGATCTCAAGCAGGTCACGGTGAAGCAGATGGACCGGGCGCTCGGTTCGAGCCCCGCTGCCCTGCTGGCGGGTAACAACGAGATCGAGAAACACTTCGACCTGAAGGATATCGGCAAGCGCGGCACCATGGAATGGCTGGAGGCGACGCCGAAGGACAAGGAGAGCACCTTCGAGAGCATGCGCATGGGCTTCTCCGAGAAGGGGCTCGAAGTGATGGAGTTGCGCGACCATTTCGGCCAGACCACGGTCATCCGCTTTTCCGGCCTGGAACGCAATCCGAAGCTTGCGCCCGAGGTGTTCAAATTCGTGCCGCCCAAGGGCGTGGACGTGATCGGTGACTGATTTGTTTTCCGCCGCTCCGCCCGGCGCTCCCCTGGCCGAGCGGTTGCGTCCCCAGACTCTGGACGAGGTGATCGGCCAGTCTCACTTGCTGGGCCCCGGCAAACCGTTGCGCCTGGCATTCGAATCGAAGAAGCTCCATTCCATGATCCTGTGGGGTCCGCCGGGTGTGGGCAAGACCACCATCGCCCGGCTTACGGCCCAGGCCTTCGACGCCGATTTCATCGCCCTGTCGGCGGTGCTTTCCGGGGTGAAAGACATCCGCGAGGCGATCGACCGGGCGCAGCTCAATTTGCAGCAATACGGCCGTCATACCATCCTGTTCGTGGACGAGGTGCATCGCTTCAACAAGGCGCAACAGGATGCGTTCCTGCCGTTCGTGGAGCAGGGGCTGGTGACTTTCATCGGCGCCACCACCGAAAACCCCTCATTTGAAGTGAACAGCGCGCTGCTGTCGCGTGCGCAAGTCTACGTGCTGCAGGCATTGACCGAGCAGGAACTGGAGCTGCTGCTCGACCGGGCGGCGGGCATCGCCTTGCACGGCCTGACTTTCGACGCTGCGGCGAAAGCGCTGCTGATCGGCTATGCGGACGGCGACGCGCGACGCCTGCTGAATTTGCTGGAGCAGATGAAAACGGCGGCGGAAACCAGCCATGTCGAGCTGATTGATGAAGCTCTGGTCAGAAACGCCCTGGCCCGGAGCGGCAGGCGCTTCGACAAGGGCGGCGAGGAATTTTACGACCAGATTTCCGCCCTGCATAAATCGGTGCGCGGCTCCAATCCCGATGCCGCGCTGAACTGGCTGGTGCGCATGCTGGATGGGGGCGCCGACCCGCTCTATCTCGGTCGCCGCATCATCCGCATGGCGACCGAGGATATCGGACTGGCCGATCCCCGCGCGCTCAGACTGGCGCTGGATGCGGTGGAAACTTACGAACGGCTGGGCAGCCCGGAGGGTGAGCTGACCCTGGCGCAAGCCGTGTTGTATCTGGCCTGTGCGCCCAAGAGCAATGCCGCCTACGTGGCGTATAATAATGCCCGCGCCTTCGTGAAAAATGACAAAAGCCGCGGGGTGCCGTTGCACCTGCGCAATGCGCCGACAAAATTGATGAAGGAG
>JAUYSN010000286.1 GCA_030696235.1 Sulfuricella sp.
GTTAAAGCATATTTCAGGAAACTAGCCATGATTACAGCATATGAGATTTGTCGCCGCGTGCAAAGCCGACCAGAGGGGTGTCCACGTCCTTGCCCAGGGCGATCGCCTTGAACAGTTCGCCCATTTCCGCCGGGTTGAGCAGTTTCTGCGCCTGGGCGGCGAGCGGCAGGTAAGCGCTCGCCTGCTCGGGCGAGGCGCGTGCCAGCAGGTCGGTGATGCCGCTGTTGATCAAAAAGTGGGCCTGGCTGGTATAGCCCAGCAGCTTCAGGCCGTGCCTGACGCCGGCCTCGGCGATGGCGGTGAAATCCACATGGGAGGTGATGTCCTGCAGGCCCGGCAGATAAAACGGGTCGTCGTGGGCGTGGTGGCGATAGTGGCACATCAGGGTGCCTGAGCTGCGCTGGGGATGGTAGTACTCGTTTTGTCCGAAACCGTAATCCAGCATCAGGATCGCCCCCTTCTCCAGCAACCCGGCGAGAGTGGCAATGAAGCCGCGTGCGGCGAGGCCGATTTCGCTGACATAATTTTTCCCCTCCCCCGCGTTGCGGGGGAGGGTCAGGGTGGGGGCAAGGCCGGAGGCGGCGTCGAACAGCTCTCCCGATGTCAGTTTGCGCTCGCTCCAGGAGAACCGGCCGTCCTCCATGCTCACGCCGCGTTCGAGGATGCTGTCTTCACCCCAGGCGACCAGATGTACCGGCATCGCATCGAGCACCTCGTTGCCGATGATCAGTCCGGAGAAGGAAGCGGGTAGTCTGTCCAGCCACTCGACTCGGGGCGCGAACCGCGCCAGGAGATGTTGCTGGCGCTGGCGCAGGTCAGCGCTCACTTCAAGGAGGAAATAGTGCTCCGGCAACTGCCCCAACCGCTCCAGTTCCGAGAGCAGGTCGAAAGCCAGCCGGCCGGAGCCGGGGCCGATTTCCAGAATGTTTCCGGCGGTGAGCCCGAGCACCTGAGCGGCTTGCTGTGCCAAGGCCTGGCCAAACAGGGCGGAGATTTCCGGGGCGGTGACAAAATC
>JAUYSN010000289.1 GCA_030696235.1 Sulfuricella sp.
CACTCATGTTTTGAATCGCGGCGGCAAGGGTGTGCAAAGTCCGCTGGATATTCTGTGATCCGCAAGTTAAGGCCGGAGCGCCATGCCTCATCAAAAAAATGACCGCAGGTGCGCCCTTCGGCACCCCTGCGGTCATTATCATGCCGCGCAGCAGGAATTTACTTAACAACCTCTTTCAACTGCTCCAGAATGGCCGGATTCTCCAGCGTGGAAACATCCTGGGTGATCTCCTCGCCCTTCGCCAAAGCGCGCAGCAACCGCCGCATGATCTTCCCCGACCGAGTCTTGGGCAGGTTGTCGCCGAAGCGGATTTCGTCGGGCTTGGCAATCGGACCGATCTCCTTGGCCACCCAGTCGCGCAGGTCGGCGACGATCTTCTTCGCGGCTTCGCCTTCGGGGCGGTGGCCTTTCAGCACGACGTAGGCCACTATCGCTTCGCCCTTGATATCGTGCGGCTTGCCGACCACAGCCGCTTCGGCGACGAGCGGATTGGCCACCAGGGCGGATTCGATTTCCATCGTGCCGAGGCGGTGGCCGGACACATTGAGCACGTCGTCGATCCGGCCCATGATCCAGAAGTAGCCGTCCAGGTCACAGTTGGCGCCGTCGCCGGCGAGATAATATTTTCCGCCCAGGTCTTCCGGGTAGTAGCTCTTCTTGTAGCGATCCGGGTCGCCGTAAATGGTGCGGATCATCGAGGGCCAAGGGCGCTTGATCACCAGGAAGCCGCCCTTGCCTTTGTCCACGTCATGACCCGCTTCATCGACGATTGCGGCCATGATGCCGGGCAACGCCATGGTGCAGGAGCCGGGCTTGAGGCCGTGCACGCCGGGCAGCGGAGTAATCATGTGGCCGCCGGTTTCAGTCTGCCACCAGGTATCGACGACCGGGCAGCGGGCCTGGCCGACGGTGTTGTAATACCACATCCAGGCTTCGGGGTTGATCGGCTCGCCCACGGTGCCGAGCAGGCGCAGGGAGGAGAGGTCATATTGCTTCGGCAGATCGGCGCCGAGCTTGATCAGGGAACGGATCGCGGTCGGTGCGGTGTAAAAGGTGGTGACCTTGTGGTCTTGGATCATCTTCCAGAAGCGGCCGGCGTCGGGGTAGGTCGGTACGCCCTCGAACATCAGCTCGGTGGCGCCGATCGCCAGCGGGCCGTAGGTGACGTAGGTGTGGCCGGTGATCCAGCCGACGTCGGCGGTGCACCAGAACACGTCGCTGTCCTTGTAGTCGAAAGTCCAGCGCATGGTGTTGATGGCATGGAGTAGGAAGCCCGCGGAAGAATGCTGAACGCCCTTGGGCT
>JAUYSN010000306.1 GCA_030696235.1 Sulfuricella sp.
CCCGATTCTGGTCATGCAGCACGGCATGGCGGTGGAAAAACGTCCCGCGCCCGCTATCCTGGCCGGAAATCCTCACCGCGAAGCCGTTTTCCAGCAAGGTGGCATAGGCCATGTTTTCCGCCATCCCCCAGTCGAGCGGCAACCTACCCTCACCCATCTGGCGGCGGTCGGCGATGATCTTCTCCACCCGCGAATGCAGCTTGAAGTCGGCGGGAACCGTCGTCAGCGCGCCCGACAGCCGCTGCAGGTCGGCCAGCGGCACCGAGGTGTCGGCCGGGTCATCCCATTTGCTTTTCCTGAAAGGCGACCAGTCCGTGGCGTAAGCTTTCCTGAAATTCGTCAGCACCGTTCTGGTCACGGAAACTCCAGCATCGAGATCCCGGCGATAGGCGGCGATCATTTCCTCCGGGTCCTGCGGCGTAAGCACCCGCTCGGCCACCAGCCTGTCGGCGTAGAGTTTGCGCGTACCGGGATGCTGAGCGATCTTCTTGTACATCAACGGCTGGGTCACCAGCGGCTCGTCCTGTTCGTTATGGCCCAGACGCCGGTAGCACACCAGGTCGATCACCACGTCCTTGTGGAAGTCCATGCGATAGTCGAGAGCAATTTCCGTCACCAGCAGCACCGCTTCCGGATCATCGCCGTTGACGTGAAAAATCGGCGCGCCCACCATCTTCGCCACGTCGGTGCAGTACAGCGTGGAACGGGTGTCGCGCGGGTCGGAAGTGGTAAAACCGATCTGGTTGTTGATGACGATGTGTACCGTGCCGCCGGTGCCATAGCCTCGTGTCTGCGACAGGTTGAGGGTTTCCATCACCACGCCCTGGCCGGCAAAGGCGGCGTCGCCATGGATCAGCACCGGCACCACCTGGTTACCGACGAGATCGTGGCGTCGCTGCTGGCGCGCGCGCACCGAGCCTTCCACCACCGGGTTAACGATTTCCAGGTGCGAGGGATTGAACGCCAGAGTCAGGTGCATAGCCCCGCCCGGCGTGGCGACGTCGGTGGAGAAGCCCTGGTGGTACTTGACGTCGCCGGAAGCCAGTTTGCTATTGCCCTCGAACTCCAGGAACAGGTCGCTCGGCAGCTTGCCGATAGTGTTGACCAGCACGTTGAGGCGGCCGCGGTGCGCCATGCCGATCACCATTTCCTTCACCCCCTGGCTGCCGGAACGCTGAATCAGGTGATCCAGCAGCGGAATCAGACTATCGCCGCCTTCCAGCGAAAAGCGTTTTTGCCCGACATAGCGGGTGTGCAGGTATTTTTCCAGGGTTTCCGCAGCGGTGATCAGTTCGAGTATGCGTCGCTTGCTATCGGGAGAAAATTGCGGACGTGCCCGGTTGGTTTCCAGCCGCTCCTGAATCCAGCGTTTCTGGCTGGTCTCGGGGATGTGCATATACTCGGTGCCGATATTGCCGCAGTAGGTTTCCCTGAGAATCTGCAGGATATCGTGCAAGGTGGACGGTTCGGGCGCCACCAGGGAACCGGATTTGAAGACTTTGGACAGGTCGGCATCGGTCAGGCCGTAAGATTCCGGCAGCAGTTCCGGCACCTCCGGCAACTGCTGGCGCTTGAGCGGATCGACGGTGGCGAGCTGCACGCCGCGGAAGCGGTAGGCGTTGATCAGCTGCAGCACCGCAATCTGTTTCCTGACCAGCGCCTCGACATCGGCTGCCTGCACTGGAACGCAAGGCTGTTTGGCGCGTTCGGCGAAGGATTGCAGCACCGGGGAATGAGGTACATCCTTGGCGAGTACCCCAGGCATTTTCTGCAGCCGGTTGAAATATTCCCGCCATTCCTCGCCGACCAGGGCGGGATTGCTCAGGTATAGTTCGTACAACTCCTCGATGAACGGCGCATTGCCGCCATAGAGGGCCGAGTTGTCCAGCATCTCCTTCATTACGCCCATGTTCTTCTCCGTGTGGTTCTAGAGTGGGAGCGGCGCCAACCCTCTCTCCAACTCTCCCCCAAAGGGGGAGAGGGCGATCGTCCCTTCCCCTTCAAGGGGAAGGTTAGGATGGGGATGGGAGTTGGCCGCGATTTTCGGCTGCATTCGCGCCGGGGGCGGCGCTCCTACATTCCACTCACTCCTCACCCGCTTAATCGGTTATTCGCGCTGCGAAATAGGCACAAAATCCCTTTTCTTCGGCCCGAGGAACAACTGGCGCGGACGGCCGATTTTCTGCTCCGGGTCGGAAATCATCTCGTTCCATTGGCTGCTCCAGCCGATGGTGCGGGAAATGGCGAAAATCGCGGTAAACATGTTGGTCGGGATGCCGATGGCGCGCAGCACGATACCGGAATAGAAGTCCACGTTGGGATAGAGCTTCTTGGCGATGAAATATTCGTCCTCAAGGGCGATGCGCTCCAGTTCGAGCGCGATCTGGAACAGCCGGTCGTCATGGGCGCCGAGTTCCTTCAGCACTTCATGGCAGGTTTGGCGCATCAGGTTGGCGCGCGGGTCGAAATTCTTGTACACCCGGTGGCCGAAGCCCATCAGGCGGAAGGGATTTTTCTTGTCCTTGGCGCGCTCGATGAACTTCGGGATATTGGACACGTCGCCGATTTCCTCCAGCATCTTCAGCACCGCCTCATTGGCGCCACCGTGGGCGGGGCCCCACAGCGAGGCGATGCCGGCGGCGATGCAGGCGAAAGGATTGGCGCCGCTGGAACCTGCCAGGCGCACCGTCGAGGTGGAGGCATTCTGCTCGTGGTCGGCGTGTAGCGTGAAAATCCGGTCCATGGCCCTGACCATCACCGGGTTGGGCACGTATTCCTCGCAGGGCGTGGAGAACATCATATGCAGAAAGTTCGCCGCGTAGGAGAGCGAGTTGCGCGGGTAGGCGAAGGGCTGCCCGGTGTTGTACTTGTAGCTCATCGCCGCGATGGTCGGCACCTTGGCGAGCAGGCGGTGGGTGGAAATTTCGCGGTGGTGCGGGTCGGACACGTCGCCGGAATCCTGGTAGAAGGCGGACAGCGCTCCCACCACTCCCACCATCACCGCCATGGGGTGGGCATCGCGACGGAAGCCCTTGAAGAAGCTGGTAACCTGGTCGTGCACCATGGTGTGATGGCGGATGATGAAATCGAACACCTGCTTCTGCTCCCTGGTGGGCAGTTCACCGTAATAAAGCAGGTGGCAGACCTCGATGAAATCCGCGTGCTCGGCCAATTGCTCGATGGGATAGCCGCGGTAAAGCAGTATCCCCTCGTCGCCGTCGATGAAGGTGATCTTCGAACTGCAGCTGCCCGTCGACATGAATCCCGGGTCGTAGGTGAACACCCCGTGTTTCCCCAGGTTGCGGATATCGATCACATCCGGGCCGAGAGTGCCGGAAAGAAGCGGCAGTTCGATTTCCGCGCCGCCGTCGATTCTGAGATATGCCTTGCGTTCGCTCATGCCTCGTGTTCCTCTTCAATTAATATTGGCGCAGCAACAGCAGCACCTTTCTTACATTATCATCCACGCCGGTTTCATCGCTCTGGAGCAGCTCCCATAAATCCGGGTCGGAATAAGCCAGCAGCCCCTTGAAAGCTTCCACTTCCTGCGGCGTAAGCCGCTCGAAATTCTGCTCCATAAATCGCGCCAGAACAATGTCGAGTTCCAGCATGCCGCGCCGGCAGTCCCAGCGGATCCGGCTCGCGCCGTGATGGGTAGATGGGTAATGGGTAATGGGTGATGGGTGATGGGAAAGCGCTTCCCCTTCTTTCTTATTCCCTCCCATCACCCATTCCCCATCACCCATTCCCAATCACCCGTTTCAAACAGTGCGCTTGACCAGCATTTCCTTGATCTTGCCGATCGCCCCGGTCGGATTCAAGCCTTTCGGGCAGACGTCCACACAATTCATAATACTGTGGCAGCGAAACAATCGGTAGGGATCTTCCAGGTTGTCCAGGCGCTCGTTGGTAGCCTGGTCGCGCGTGTCGGCGATAAATCGATAAGCCTGCAACAATCCCGCCGGGCCGACGAATTTGTCCGGGTTCCACCAGAATGACGGGCAGGCAGTGGAACAGCATGCGCACAGGATGCACTCGTACAGACCGTCCAGCTTTTCCCTGTCCTTGGGTGATTGCAGACGCTCGATTTCCGGTTCCGGCTCGTTGTTGACGAGGTAGGGTTTGATCGAGCGGTATTGCTTGTAAAACTGACTCAGGTCCACTACCAGATCGCGAACCACTGGCAGGCCGGGCAAGGGGCGCAGTTCGATCGGCTCCTTGAGCCCGGACAGCGGCGTAACACAGGCGAGCCCGTTGCGCCCGTTGATGTTCATGGCGTCCGATCCGCACACCCCTTCGCGGCAGGAACGGCGAACGCTCAGGGTCTCGTCCTGGGCCTTGAGCAGCAGGATGGCGTCGAGCAGCATCATGTTGCCGGCATCGACATCCAGCTCATAGTCCTGCATGTGAGGCTTGGAATCGGTTTCCGGGTTATAGCGGTAAATCGAGAAACGCATGGTTAATCCGTAACAGGCTAGTGGCTAGTAGTCAGTCAACATGAAACGTCGGCACGTAAAATGTAGTAAAATGTAGGTTGGGCTGAGGTACGAAGCCCAACAGACCTAAATCTTCCTTCAACACTGGTGTTGCCTAGAGGCACCTACTTCTGGCGCCTAGAGGCACCTACTTTTGGTGATGTTTGGGTTTGTTGGGCTTCGCGATAAAGCCGCTCAGCCCAACCTACATCCTCTCGCCTCTAGCCCATTGCCTAATATGTTCTCGCCTTCGGCTTGAAAGTCTCAACCGTCAACGGTTTCAGACGTACCGGCTTGTAATCCAGCCGGTGTCCTTCGCTGAAATACAGCGTATGTTTCAGCCAGTGGTTATCGTCACGCAGCGGGTAGTCGTCGCGCGCATGGGCACCGCGGCTCTCCTGGCGGGCAGCGGCCGAAATCATCGTCGCCAGCGCTACCCCCATCAGGTTTTCCAGTTCCAGCGCTTCGATCCGGCCGGTGTTATAGATCTTGCTGTGATCGCGCAGCGCCACATCCGGCAGGCGCGCAGCAATTTCTAGCATTTCCCTTACCCCTTCCTGCAGCACATCTTCCTTGCGGAACACACCGCAATGCCTTTGCATGGTCTTGCGCATCTGTTCGCGCAACTCGTCCACGGTAATGCCGTCGCGCTTGGCATCCCAGCGGCTCAGGCGTGCCATCGACAGATCCAGGGCGCCATCCGGCACGTGCCTGGGGAACGGGTTTTCCTTCAGGAACTCAATGACATGGTTGCCGGCGGCGCGTCCGAACACGATCAGATCGAGCAGTGAATTGCTGCCCAGGCGGTTGGCGCCGTGCACCGAAACGCAGGCGCATTCGCCGATGGCGTAAAGCCCGATCACGGCCTCCTCCGGGGCGGTTCTGGTCGGCATCACCACCTGGCCATGCAGATTGGTGGGAATGCCGCCCATCATGTAGTGCACCGTAGGCACCACGGGGATCGGTGCCTCGACCGGATCGACATGGGCGAACTTGATGGAAAGATCACGGATACCCGGCAGGCGATGCTGGATCACTTCCGGGCCGAGATGGTCGAGCTTGAGATAAACGTAATCGCCGTCCTTGCCGCAGCCGCGCCCTTCGTGGATTTCTACTGCCATGGCGCGGGACACCACATCGCGGCTGGCAAGGTCCTTGGCGTTGGGCGCGAAGCGCTCCATGAAACGCTCGCCGTTCATGTTGACCAGATAGCCGCCCTCGCC
>JAUYSN010000319.1 GCA_030696235.1 Sulfuricella sp.
CACTCAGGACTCAAGTCTCAGGGCTCAGGGCTAAAAAAGCATGTTCGCGAAAAACACGCAATTCAGTCTGGGTGCCGGCTTCACACTGGTGCTATTGCTGATGTTCGCCCTTACGCTGGTAGGCCTGCAGCAGATGGCCGCCATCAACGTGCGGCTGGAACACATTGTCGAAGAAAATAACGTCAAGACCGAGCTTGCCACCGTCATGCGTGATTCGTTGCGGGAACGGGCGATCAGCATGCACGCCATCGTTGTGTTGGAGGACGCGTTCGAGCGCGACCAGGAACTGATCCGCTTTTACGACCACGGCGGCAGCTACGCCAAAGCGCGCCAGACACTCGACCAGATGGTTTCCACCGAGGAAGAAAAACTGATCCTGGTGGCGATCAGCAACCTCACCCTGACCACCCAACCGGTCGTCCTCAAGACCATCGAGTTCGCCATGGAGCACAATCCGGCCACGCTCGACCTGATGCAGAGCGAAACCATTCCGGCGCAGAAGCGGTTGCTCGGCGAACTCGACGACCTGGTCAAGCTGCAGCGAGAGGCAACGAACAAGGCCGCCGAGGAAGCCGCCCAGGCTTACCGCAAAACCCGAATGCTGATGCTCTTGCTGGGCGCGGCGGCTTTGCTTCTCGGCATCGGCATCGCCATTCTGGTCATTCGCCGTGCAGCGCAGCACACCCAGGAAATCGAGCACGCCGCCCACATCAAGTCCGAATTCGTCGCCAACGTCAGTCACGAGATCCGCACCCCGATGAACGGCATCCTCGGCATGGCCGCGTTACTGCTCGACACCCGGCTCACTCCGGAGCAGCGGGATTACGCCGAGACGGTGCGCACCTCGGCGGAATCTCTGCTCGCCATCATCAATGACATCCTCGACTTTTCCAAGATCGAGGCCGGCAAACTGGATATGGAAACCGAGGATTTCGACCTGCGCGAGATCGTTGCGGAAGTGGCGGAACTCCTGGCGGGGCAGGCGCAAAGCAAAGGCCTCGAGTTGCTCTACGACATTCCGCCCGGACACGATTTCCGCTTGCGCGGTGCAGCCGGGCGCCTGCGCCAGATTCTCACCAATCTGACCGCCAATGCAGTTAAATTCACCGACGTCGGAGAAGTGCTGCTGCGGGTAATTCCCGAGCGGGAAGAAACCGGCGCAATCACGCTGCGTTTCGAGGTCAGCGACACCGGCATCGGCATCAGCGAGGAAGGCCACCGGCGCCTGTTCCAGTCCTTCTCCCAGGGCGACGGATCGGCCACCCGCAGGCACGGCGGCACCGGGCTCGGCCTGGTCATCTCCAAACAACTCACTCTGATGATGGGCGGTGAAATCGGTGTCGACAGCAGCCCCGGACAGGGCAGCACCTTCTGGTTCCGGCTGCGCCTTGACAGACAGACTGAGCGCCCGGTTCCGGTCGAGCCTGGCATTGTCCTGCACGGGCTGCGCGTGCTCATCGCCAGCGGCAACGCCGATTGCCGCGCCATCCTGGAACATCAACTCGAATTCTGGCAAGTCCCCTGCGCCACAGCCGCTACCGGCGAAGAGGCCTTGATACGGATGCACGCCGCGCAGGATGAAGATGCCATGTTCAATCTGGTGATCCTCGATGCCGCCCTGCCCGACTACAACATCATCACCCTGTCGCGCCTGATCAAGAACGACACCGGGCAGGCACCGCCGCGCCTGGTGCTGCTGGCCCCTGTCGCGCTGCGTGCCCGCCAGGAAGAGCTGATCGCAGCCGGCATGGACGTCATACTCACCAAACCAGTGCGCCTGAACAAGCTTGAAGCCGCCCTGGCAGGTACGGCGCACCCAGTACGCGACCATCCTGCCGACTCGACGATTCGTCCCGCCGGGAAAATTTCGCCTGCGGCGCGCGTCCTGATCGTGGAAGACAACCCGGTCAACCGCAAGGTGATGCTCTACATGCTGCAAAAACTCGCGCTTGAGACCGAGATCGCCAGCAACGGACGCGAAGCCCTGGAAGCACTGGCGAAAAGCCGCTACGACCTGGTACTGATGGACTGCCAGATGCCGGAACTGGATGGCTTTGAGACCACTGCCGCGATCCGTCGCCGCGAACGAGCCGCGCACGCAAAAAGGATGCCGATTATCGCCATGACCGCCAGCGCCATGCACGGCGACCGGGAAAAATGCCTGGCGGCAGGCATGGATGATTACCTGATGAAACCGCTTGAACCTGGAGATCTGGAGTCCGCACTTAAAATATGGCTGCCGCATACGATCTTTCGCGGGCTTCAGCCCGCAGAAAGTCGGAGTCCCCTTGTGGGGCAGTTGGACGACAACGCG
>JAUYSN010000321.1 GCA_030696235.1 Sulfuricella sp.
GTGGCGATGATCTCGCCGATCGCCTGGCTCTGTTCGGAGAGCCGCACGATGCTCTCGGCGATGGATTCCATTTGCTCCTGAATACGCTGCATGCCGGCAATCGCCTCTTCCACCGATTTGCGCCCGCTCTGGGAAACCTGCGAGGCTTTCTGCGCGCTGTCGGAAACAGAACGCGCCTTCTGGTTTGCCAGCTGTGCCGTCTGCTTCACTTCTTCCACCGTCGCGGTGGTCTCGCTCACGGAAGCCGCCGTCTCGGCTGCGCCGGAGGCGACCTGCGTCGTGGTGGCGAGTATCTGGCCCGAGGTTGAGGAAAGCACGTTAACCCCTTCATTGATCTCGCGCATCAATTTCCGCAGTCCTTCGAGCATCGCGCCGAACGCTCGCAGCAGTTCCCCAACCTCATCGGTGCGATGCCCGGTTGGAATATTGACCGCGGATTCAAATTCGAAGTGCAACATTGAGTAACGGCGGGCGAAGTGGGCGAGATGCGTTAATATCCAGCCCCTTCAATCGCCAAACCAAAGTTGCCCGGAATGAACTACACACACCTCACCCAAGACGAACGATACCAGATTTCAGTGCTCCATAAAGCCGGACATAAGCAAGACGCCATAGCCAAGCTGATTGGTCGCAACAAATCCTCGATTAGCCGTGAGATGCAGCGCAATCATGGACAGCGCGGATACCGTCCCAAGCAGGCTCAGGCGCTTTATAAGGCCCGCAAACATGCCTGTAAAAACGGGCCTCGCATTGCTGACGAGACCTGGGCATTTGCTCAGGTCAAGCTCGCCGAACGGTGGAGCCCAGAGCAGATCAGCGGCTATCTGAAAGCCAACGATCTCCCCTCAGTCAGCCACGAAACCCTCTATCAGCGTATCTATGCCGACAAGCGGGCTGGCGGCACGCTACACAGCCACCTGCGCTGCCAGAAGCTTCGCAAGAAGCGCTATGGAGGCCGAGAACGACGTGGCACCATACCCAATCAGGTTTCCATCGACCAGCGTCCTGCTATCGTGGCCGAGCGTGCGCGCTTTGGCGACTGGGAGGGTGATCTGGTCATCGGCGCAGGCCAGAGCCAAGCGCTCGTGACGCTCAACGAACGCACATCCCGCTATACTCTGATCGCCCACGTTCCATTCAAAACTGCACGGCTCGTGTCGGATGCCATGATCTCCCTGCTGACGCCTTTTGCGGCCTGCGTCCACACGCTGACCACTGACAATGGTAGGGAGTTTGCACAACATGAGCGTATCGCTGCAAGCCTCGACTCGAAGCACTTCTTCGCTCATCCCTACGCCTCTTGGGAACGCGGTGCCAACGAGAACATGAACGGCCTCATTCGCCAGTTCTTCCCCAAGAAAATGGGCTTCGAAAACATCTCATCCCAGGACGTGGAATTCGCCATGAACAGCCTCAATCATCGCCCCAGAAAATGCCTGGGATTCAAAACCCCTCACGAAGTCTTTTGGAAACAGCTACACTCCTGTCATAAGAGCGTTGCACTTCAGACTTGAATCCGCCGGATTATTTCCCGCGTCCCTCACCCCACAAGAGTTTATGCAACTGGATTTGCAGCCGAACCGGCAGGTTGTCGCGCAGCATCCATTCCGCCAGCCTGGTTGGCTCAAGCTGGCCCTGGGCGGCTGAAAGCAGCACCGGGCAGCGATCGGCAACACGCTTCTCGCTCAGCACCTGTTTCGCCCACAGGTAATCTTCTTCGCCGCAGAGCACGAATTTTACTTCGTCCTGCGGTGTCAGCCATTCCAGATTTTCCCAGCGGTTTTTCCCGGCCTCGCCCGAACCTGGCGTTTTGATGTCCAGTATCCTGGAAACACGGGGATCAACCTTGGAAATATCCATCGCCCCCCCGGTTTCCAGCGAAACCGAATAGCCCGCGTCGCAAAGTTGCTGCAACAACAACAGGCAATTCTTCTGGGCCAGCGGTTCGCCACCGGTCACGGTGACGTAGCGGGTGTGAAATTGCGCCACCTTGTCGAGGATTTCCGGCAGCGGCAGGGTTTCCCCTTCCTGAAAAGCGTAAGAGGTATCGCAGTAGGTGCAACGTAGCGGGCAGCCGGTCAGGCGGATGAATACGGTAGGCAGTCCGACGCGGCTGGTTTCGCCTTGAAGAGAATAAAATATCTCATTGATCCGCAGACTGGGCTGCGGTACTGCCTTAACGTGAAACTCGCGTAGCGAGACCTCGTCCCTCTCTCCCTCTGGGAGAGAGCTAGGAGAGAGGGAACGGACACGGCGAGAAGCGATGTTCGTCATTCGGGGCGTCGCTTCTCGCCATGTCCGTTATTTGGTACTGGCAAGACGCTTCTTCGCCAGTTCAGCGGCATTGCTGAGAGGATATTTGTCGACGATATTTTTGAGCGTCTTTTTCGCCGCCGCCGCATCGCCCAAGCCCTGCTGGCAGCTGGCGATATTCAGCAGCGCATCCGGCACCTTGGGACTGTTTGGATACTGGCTGACCAGTTTCTGTTGGCTGGCGATCGCATTCTTGTAATCGCGCAGATTAAAGTAGGAGTTGCCGATCCAGTAGTAGGCGCTGGGGGCAAGCTGACTGTTGGGATGGCCGCCGACGAAGCCCTGAAAGCCGTCGATGGCCCCTTGATAATTGCCCGCCTTGAATAAGCCCAAGGCGGCATCATACGCTTTGGATTCATCGGCGACGACCGCGCCAACCGGGGTCTGATCGGAGGAAGCCGGCTTGGCGGAATCCGCCTGGCCCGGCGTATCCGCGGCAACTACGCCGACATTCTCCAGCTTGCGCAGGCGGCTGTCGAGATCGACATAAAGATCGCGCTGGCGCTTTTGCGTGGTTTCAATGTCATGGGCATGCACTTCGATTTGTCCGCGCAGCGTGGCCAATTCGGACTTGAGCACATCCAGCTGGGACAGCACACCTACCCCTTGAGAGCGCGCCGTGTTTTCCATTTGCGCGACGCGCTCCTCCATTCCCTGAATTTGCTGCTTCAGCACCGTAATTTTCTGGTGGGCTTCGTCGTCCGAAAACAAACCAGCACTACTCAACGAGGCCCACCCCAAAGACAAGGTCAGGAAAAGCGCTAGTCGCCGCATTATTATTCCAATTTGCATTCAATCCAACAATAAACCGCAAAAATCTTTCACCGCAAAGGACGCAAAGGTTCGCAAAGGAAAAGCTATCAGGCTAGCATATCTGAGGGTTTGGGTTTCCCTTTGCGTTCCTTTGCGTCCTTTGCGGTTAGTGTTTTTTGATCGAGAAATGGAATTACTCGCCCTGGTAAACGATATCGGAGCGGCGGTTTTCCTTCCAGCAGGATTCGTCATTACAGGTTGCGCGGGGTTTTTCCTCGCC
>JAUYSN010000325.1 GCA_030696235.1 Sulfuricella sp.
ATTCACCCCCTCCACCTCCACCTGCATGGGCTCGCCGATATTGACCACATACAGCACGACGCGGGTATCCGGCGTGAAATATCCGGCGTACTTGTCCAACACTATCTGCAGGTGGTCCAGCTCGTCGATGGTGCCGGCCAGATGCGCCAGCTGCCGCGCATCGGCTTCGTCTCCGCTGTGCTTGAGGCCGTCATATTTCCTGATAGCACCCGTGTTGGCCAACTTCACCAAAAACCCCGCTGCCTGCAAACCATCCACCAGCCAGTACCAATTGTAGGTGGATTCGACGACCACCCCAACCAGTTCTTCACGCCAGGGCAACAGAAATCCAACAATCTTCGCCAGATCGTTCGGCAGCCGCTTCTCCGCCAATACTCGGTCGTTATCGTCCGTCACTGTGACCACGCTGTTGTTCGAATGTAGGTCAATTCCGCTATATTTCATTTCCGGTCTCCTCGGGTTATCGCAAGTTCGCAAACTCACTTTAACCCCGCCACCACCTCAGTGGCGGGAGGCTGACTAGATGATCTTCAGGGTCGAATAAAATCTAGGCGGCCCGCTTCACCTTCATCTCAACCTGCATTCCCGCCTTAGCCGCCATATTCACCAGCGCATCGATGGAAAATTCGTTGATTTTGCCTTTCAGCAATAGATTCAGCCGTGGCTGGGTTACGCCCAGTTTCTTCGCCGACTGCTGCTGCGTCATGCCGCTGTTAACCACATAATCTTCAATCTGGTCCATCAGCTCGGCGCGCAGAACCAGGTTTTGCGCTTCTTCAGGAGGAAAACCCAGATCGGCAAACACGTTGCCGCTGCCTTGCTCGATTTTTAAAGTCTCATTGTGCATTGTGCACCTCACTCATTTTACGTCTCGTTGGCTTGCCAACTGGCGATAGCGTTGCGCCGCCAATTCCAAATCTTCCTTTCGAGTTTGTTGGGTTTTCTTGGTGAAAGCGTGCAGCACATAGACGGCTTCTGCAAATTTGGCGATATAGAGGACGCGATATTCGTTCTCCTCATGGATACGAATTTCCTTGACGCCCGATCCGATGGCGCTCATCGGTTTCCAATCATGTGGTTCTTTACCACGTTGCACTCGATCCAACTGGAAACCCGCATCCCTTCTCGCATCGTCGGAAAACTCGCATACCGCTTTTTTGCTATCGCCCAGCCAGTTTATTGGCTTCAACTTTATTTATACTCTTTTCGATATAAAATACAAAGCATTTCAGGGTTTCAAACCCCGCGCCAAATCCCCCTGAATATCCCCAATAGCCTCCAGCCCCACCCCTACCCGCAGCAAACCATCCCCTATCCCAGCCGCTGCCCGTTGCTCCGGCGTGATGCGGCAATGAGTGGTGGATGCAGGATGGGTCAGCGTGGTTTTGGTATCCCCAAGGTTGGCGGTAATGGAGATCATGCGGGTGGCGTCTACTACACGCCAGGCGGCATCCTTGCCGCCCTTGACCTCGAACGCGACGATGCCGCCGCCGGTTTTCTGCTGCTGCTTGGCCAGCGCGTACTGCGGGTGAGAAGGCAAGCCGGGATAGAAGACCCGCTCCACCTGCGGCTGCTGTTCCAGCCACAATGCCAGTTCGAGCGCGCTGCGTGAATGGGCTTCCATCCGAAGTGACAACGTTTCCAGCCCCTTCAGGAAGATCCAGGCATTGAAGGCGCTCATGGTCGGCCCTGCAGTGCGCAAGAAGGTGAATACCGGGTCGATGACTTCCTTGCGGCCTAGTACCGCGCCGCCCAGCACCCTGCCCTGCCCATCCAGATATTTGGTGGCGGAGTGAATGACGAGGTCGGCGCCCAAGTCCAGCGGCCGTTGCAGGATCGGGGTACAGAAGCAGTTGTCGACCGCCAGCAAAGCGCCAGCCTGTTTGGCAACCTGGCTCAGGGCGGCGATGTCGCAAATCTCGGTAAGCGGGTTGGAGGGCGTTTCGGCGAACAGCAGCTTGGTGTTGGGCTGTACCGCCGCGCGCCAGGCCACCACGTCGGTCTGGGAGACGAAGGTGGTTTCGATACCGAAGCGCTTCATGATGTTGCCGAACAGCTGCACGGTAGCGCCGAACAGGCTGCGCGAGGAGACGATGTGGTCGCCGGCAGAGAGCAAACCCATCACGGTGGCCAGAATCGCGGACATGCCGGAGGCGGTGGCGACGCAGCTTTCCGCCCCTTCCAGCACTGCCAGGCGCTCCTGAAAGGCGGTGACGGTGGGGTTGGTGAAGCGCGCATAGATATTGCCCGGCGTCTGGCCGGAGAAGCGCGCCGCCGCTTCGGCGGCACTGCCGAAGACGAAGCTGGAGGTCAGATAGAGCGCCTCGGAATGCTCGTTGAACTGGCTGCGCTCGATACCGGCGCGCACCGCCAGGGTTTCCAGTTGGTAGTCTGATTTGTTCATTCTTCCCTCGCCAGGTTCAAATCCAGTTGTTTGCTCGATGAAGAGTCGCTCGACGGACGCGGACTGTTGCGTGCATGCTCGATCCGGGCCAGATACTCCGGAGTGATGTCGCCGGTGATGTAGTGGCCGTCGAAGCACGAGGTGTCGAAACAGGTGATCGCCGGGTTGCTCATCCGCACGGCGCGCTCCAGCGCATCGAGATTCTGGTAGATCAGCGCGTCGGCACCGATCTCGCGGGCGATCTCTTCATCGTTGCGACCGGTGGCGAGGAGCTCCTGGAGCGTCGGCATGTCGATACCGTAGACGTTAGGGTAGCGCACCGGCGGCGCGGCCGAGGCGAAGAATACCTGGGTGGCGCCAGCCTCCCGCGCCATTTGCACGATTTGCTGGCTGGTCGTGCCGCGCACGATCGAATCATCAACCAACAGCACGTTCTTGCCCTGGAATTCGATGCCGATGGCGTTGAGCTTCTGGCGTACCGACTTCTTGCGCATCGCCTGGCCCGGCATGATGAAGGTGCGGCCGATATAGCGGTTCTTGATGAAGCCCTCGCGGTAGGGGACTCCAAGCGCGTTCGCCAGTTGCAGTGCGCTGGGGCGGCTGGTATCAGGGATTGGGATCACCACGTCGATTTTCAGGTGGCCGAAGTCGGTACGGATTTTCTCGGCCAGGCTCTCGCCCATGCGCAACCGGCTTTCGTACACTGAAACACCGTCAATCACCGAATCCGGCCGCGCCAGGTAAACGTATTCGAAAATACACGGATTGAGGGAAGCATTGGCAGCGCACTGTTGGATGTGGAATGTGCCGTCCACCTCGACCAGGATCGCCTCGCCCGGCGCCACGTCACGCAGCAGCTTGAAGC
>JAUYSN010000332.1 GCA_030696235.1 Sulfuricella sp.
TATCCAGGAGGTAGGGTGGGCACGTTTTTTGTGCCCACGCGGAAATAATTCCCTCTCCCCAACCCTCTCCCGTCTCGCCGTGGTCGCTGCGAAGCAGCGGGAAGGCTGAACGCGTGGGCACAAAGACGTGCCCACCCTACATGACTTGATTGTGGACCGGATGTCTCAGCTTATAGCCTGCCAATGCATTCTCGACCAGCGAATACACTGCCGGCACCACCACCAGGGTGAGCAGGGTCGAGGTGATCATGCCGCCGATCACCGCCACCGCCAGCGGGCCGTTGGTTTCCGCGCCGGCACCCAGGCCCAGCGCTGCCGGCAGCAGGGCCAGGATCACCGTCAGCGAGGTCATCAGCACCGGCCGCATGCGGATCGGGCAGGCCTCGGAGAGCGCCGCGTCGATGCCTTTTCCCTCATTGCGCCGCTGGTTGGTGAGATCCACCAGCAGGATGGAGTTCTTTGCCACCAGGCCGATCAGCAGCACCAGGCCGATCATCGAATAGATGTTGAGGGTGTGGTTGAACAGCCACAAGGCCATCACCCCGCCGATGATGGCCAGCGGCTGCGCCACCATGATGATGAAGGGCTGGATGAAGGAATTGAACTGGCTCGCCAGCACCATGTAGAGCAGGACCATCGCCAGGGAGAAGGCGAAGATCATGTACTGCACGGTCTTGCCGAATTCTTCCGCCTGGCCGATCATTTTCACTGTATAGCCTATCGGCAGAATCTCTGCAGTGGCGGCCTTTACTTTGTTCACTGCGTCGCCGAGCGGGATCGTGGGTGTGCCGTAGAAGGTGGCGGCATATTGCAGGTCGAACCGCCCGATCACTGCGGGTCCCAGTGTCTGCTTCACGCTCGCCACGGTGTCCAGGCGCACCAGCGACCCATCGCGGGAGCGCAGGTAAACCTTGTTCAGATCGGAAGGCTGCCTGAATTCGCCGTCCTTGGCTTTGACCCGGATATCGTAGCGCTGGCCATCGCCCGGCACGTCGTTGAATTTGGCAATGTCTACGCCGCCGGAAAGCATGTTGAGCGCCAGCGCCACGTCCTGGGTCGTCAGCCCCGCAGAGGCAATCCGGGTGCGGTCAGGGTCGAGGACGAGTTGCGGCAGGTCGAGCTGCAAATCGAGGTCCATGCGTCCCAGGCCGGGATCGGATGAAAGGGTTTGTTGCAGCGTCTTGGCCAGGCGGCCCACTTCGTCGAGATTGGGGCCGTTGATCACGAACTGCAAGGGCTCGCC
>JAUYSN010000336.1 GCA_030696235.1 Sulfuricella sp.
GGGCGCATCGGCCACTTCGGCGTTAACGGCAACCACCTCGCCCGCCACCGGCGCATAGACATCGGAGGCGGCCTTGACCGATTCCACCACGGCGCACTCTTCGCCTGCAGCAAGCTGGCGGCCGACAGCGGGGTTCTCCACGTACACCATGTCGCCCAGCAGTTCCTGGGCATGATGGGTGATGCCGACTGTGACCGTACCATCGGCCTCGAGCCTGGCCCACTCGTGGGATTTGGTGTATTTCAGATCGCCGGGAATGCTCATATTTTTCTCCTAAATTAAATTCTTTTTCACCGCCAAGGACGCAAAGGTTCGCAAAGGAAACGGGGTAAGCAGGGATGGGCGGTTTGTTGCCCAACTCGCAAAAACAAGAAATTCTTTGGCTTTACCTTGCGTCCTTCGCGTCCCTTGCGGTTCAGATTAAAGCCTTGCCGTTGCGTGCAAAGGGCAGCTTCACCACTTTTGCGTTGAGTAATTTGTCGCGGATATCCACCTGCACCATGTCTCCGACTGCGACTTCCAGAGGCAGGCGGGCGAAGGCGATGGACTGGTTCAGTGTGGGGGAGAAACTGCCGCTGGTGATCTCGCCCGCGCCATGGGGGGTGACCACTTTCTGGTGGCCGCGCAGCACGCCCTTGTCGAGCAGCACCAGCCCCAGCATCTGCATTTTCACCGGCTTCGCCAGCAGCGCCGCCTTGCCGATGAAGTCGCGCGGGCTGGTCAGCTCCACGGTCCATGCCAGTCCGGCTTCGAGCGGGTTCGCGTCCTCGTCCATCTCCTGGCCGTAGAGATTCATCCCTGCTTCCAGGCGCAGCGTGTCGCGCGCACCCAGGCCGATCGGCGCGACACCCAGGGCATTCAGGGCCTTCCACAAGCCCGCCGCTTCCGGCACCGGCAGCATGATCTCGAAGCCGTCCTCGCCGGTGTAGCCGGTGCGCCCGATAAAATACTGGTCGAATTCGGCCGCCTGGAACGGCTTGAGGGATTCGGTCGCGGCGCGGGCGGCGGGAATCGCCTGCCACACCTTCTCCCGTGCCTGCGGGCCCTGCACCGCGATCATCGCCAGGTCGCGGCGCGGCCGGATGGTCAGTTGCGGCGCACGGGCAGCGCGTTGCTGCTCCATCCATGCCACGTCCTTGTCCGCCGTGCCGGCGTTGACCACGATGCGGAACCAGTCCTCGCGCATGAAGTACACGATCAGGTCGTCGATCACGCCGCCGGCCGGATTCAGCATGCAGGAATAGAGCGCCTTGCCGGGCTCTTTCAGTTTGTCGACGTTATTGGCGAGCAGATATTGGAGGAATGCGCGGATGCCGCTACCGGTGACGTCCACCACCAGCATGTGACAAACGTCGAACATGCCGGCAGCGCGGCGCACCTGATGGTGTTCCTCGATCTGGGAGCCGTAGTTCACCGGCATGTCCCAGCCGCCGAAATCGACCATGCGGGCGCCCATGTCGCGGTGTGTTTGATTGAGTGGCGTTTGTTTCAGCATTGTTGTCGTGTGCTCCATGAAAACGGCATTTTACCGCAAAGGACGCAAATATTTATTGCGGATAAAACAGAAAAACCCGATACCCCGCCGCTTTCAGGTCTCCCAGGTCGAGATTCAGCTTCACCGTCACCTCCTCGTTCGGCGCCATGCCGCGGTTGAGGTCGGCGCCCTTCGCGTATTCCCCGGGAGTGAATGTCCGCCGTGCAATCATCCGGTCCTGGGTGTCGGTCAGGGTCAGTTCGAGTTGCGGATATTCCTGGGCAAGTTTGGCGCGATTGCGCAGAATAGCGTTGAGCGCAACCAGGTTATCCTGCTGCGGGTCAGCCTCGAGATTGGAAGTCTCGATGCTGAGCAAATCCGGATTGGCGGGCAGGCGGATGCTGCACTGCGGCACGCCGCAGAACTGCTGCAAAAACGGCTTGAATTCTGGGTAACGGGCAGCCAGGTCGGAACGGAAAAAGTATACCCCCTGAGCACCCAGGCTCGCCAAAAGCAGGAGGACGCCGATCAGCCACAGCCAGAAAAAGCGGCGTTTTTTCAGCTTATCCTCAATTTCGACAAAAGTGTCTCGCGCAACAGGCCGCTCGGGAACAGGCCCAGGAGAAAATCGCGGCGGCAGCGTGATTGACTCAGCGTCAACGGGCTCGACGGTGACAGGTTCTGCGGGTTCTGACAACCGAGATTCCGCCGCTGCGGGCGGTTCGGACAACGCCTCTTCGCCCCATTCAGGAACGAAACTCTCCGCTTCCACGGGGGATTCGGGCAACAACTCATCCACCGCTTGAGGCGGTTGCACGGGCTCTTCTTCAACCGGCGCCTCTTCAAACGAAGGCGCAGCAAGCTCCTCTACCGCTGCAGGCTGATTAGCCTCCTCTTCAGGTAACGCGGCCTGCTCACCGGGCTCTTCGAACGCAAGCCTCGACTGCCCCTCATGCTGAAGTTCCTCCAGCTCGTGTTCCAGATAAACATGGGCATTGAATACCTTGGCACAGCGCCCGCAACGCACGTCCCCGCCATGCGCGTCCATCTGCTCCGGAGTCACCCTGAAACGGGTATGACAGGCTGGGCAGGTGGTGGACATCACCATGGCGTTATCTCTTCACTCCCGCCAGGCACACCCAGCCCTCAACCTCTCCGGCTATGGCTATGTCGAACCATTGCCGGTAAACGGCCAGAGTCTCTTCGGCCTGGGGCGCCAGCACCCCCGACAGCACGATCCGTCCGCCCGGACGGACAGCCTGGGCCAACATCGGGGCCAGCACCTTGAGCGGGTTGGCGAGGATATTGGCGACGACCACGTCGGCCTGGATTTTCGGGGCTTCATCGGGCAGATAGAACTCGGCCGCTGCCTGGTTCTGCTCGGCATTCTGCTTGCTGGCAAGCACCGCCTGAGGATCGATGTCGACACCCAGCACACGCCCGGCGCCCAGCTTCAGTGCCGCAATCGCCAGGATGCCCGAGCCGCAGCCGTAATCCAGCACGCACTCGCCGCCGCGGATATTCTGCGCAAGCCATTGCAGGCAGAGGTGGGTGGTGGGGTGGCTGCCGGTACCGAAGGCCAGACCGGGGTCGAGAATAAGGTTGATCGCAGCGGGATCGGGCGGGGTATGCCAAGTGGGAATGATCCACAGCCGCGGCGAAATCTGGATCGGGTCGAACTGGGATTGGGTCAGCCGGACCCAGTCCTGCTCGGCGACGGTGTCCACGCGGTAACGCGGCGTTCCGCTCAGGTGCGCGGCCTCGGTGGCGGCGGCAACGATGGCCGGGATATCGGCATCCTCCGCGAACAATCCGCTGACGATGCTGTTTTGCCACAGGCTGTCGACCGGCTCGCCCGGTTCGCCGAAGATCGGCTGCTCACTGTCGGTTTCAGCATTGGCGTCCTCGATGTCCGCCGCCAGTGCGCCCAGTTCGAGCAGGGCATCGCTCAGCACGCCGGCGGTTTGTTCGTCCGCCTCGATTTTCAGCGACAGCCAGGCCATGCAGATTCCTTGTAGGAGCGGGCTTGCCCGCGAACAATCATGTAGGGTGGGCACGTTTTTGTGCCCACGCGGTCAGCCAGTCGAAACAAGCGCCTTTCACGTTCGCCCCCTCGCCCGCTTGCGGGAGAGGGAGTTATTTCCTCGTGGGCACAAAAAACGTGCCCACCCTACGCCTTCGCTTTAGCGGCAGCCAGTTTCTGCTCCAGGTAATGAATACTGGTGCCCCCCTGAATGAAGGCTGCGTCGTGCATCAGGTCTTGGTGCAAAGGCACGTTGGTCTTGATGCCCTCTATGACCATTTCTGAAAGGGCGGTCTTCATCCGGGCAATGGCCTGCTCACGGGTGGCGCCGTAGGCGATCAGCTTGCCGACCATGGAATCGTAGTATTGCGGCACCACATAATTCTGGTACACATGGGAATCGACCCGGATGCCGGGGCCACCGGGCATGTGGTAGACCGTGATGCGCCCGGGCGAAGGCACGAAGGTATAAGGATCCTCGGCGTTAATACGGCACTCGATCGAATGCCCCTTGAGCTGGACATCTTTCTGCCTGAAGCTCAACTTCAGGCCGGCGGCAATACGAATCTGCTCCTGCACGATGTCGATGCCAGTGATCATTTCCGTCACCGGGTGCTCGACCTGGACGCGGGTGTTCATTTCAATGAAGAAGAATTCGCCATTCTCGTACAGGAACTCGAAGGTGCCGGCCCCGCGATAACCAATCTTGCGGCAGGCTTCGGCGCAGCGTTCGCCGATCTTGTCGCGCACCTTGGGATCAAGACCAGGCGCCGGGGCTTCCTCGATAATCTTCTGGTGGCGGCGCTGCATCGAGCAGTCGCGCTCGCCCAGAAACGCCGCATTGCCATGCTCGTCGGCCAGGACCTGGATCTCGATGTGGCGCGGGTTTTCGAGAAACTTCTCCATGTACACCACGGGATTGCCGAATGCCGTCTGCGCTTCGTTCTTGGTCATGCTGACCGCGTTCAGCAACGCCGCTTCGGTGTGCACCACACGCATGCCGCGTCCGCCGCCGCCACCGGCCGCCTTGATGATCACCGGATAACCAACATCCTTGGCGGCACGGATAATCTCGTCCGAGTCATCCGACAGCGCACCCTCCGATCCGGGCACGCAGGGTACGCCGGAAGCCTTCATCGCATCCTTGGCACTGACCTTGTCGCCCATCAGGCGGATCGTCTCCGGGCGCGGGCCGATGAACACGAAGCCGCTTTGCTCCACCCGCTCGGCGAAATCGGCGTTTTCGGAAAGGAATCCGTAGCCGGGATGGATCGCCTCGGCATCGGTCACTTCCGCCGCGCTGATGATGGCGGGGATATTGAGGTAGCTCAGGGCGGACTGGGCCGGGCCGATGCACACCGATTCGTCGGCGAGCTTGACATACTTGGCCTCGGCGTCGGCCTCGGAATGCACCGCCACGGTCTTGATGCCCATTTCGCGGCAGGCACGCTGGATGCGCAGGGCGATTTCGCCGCGGTTGGCAATCAGTATTTTTTCAAACATTGGGGAAGACCTCAACTAACCACAGAGACACAGAGGCACAGAGAAATTCAACTGCTGAACATCAAGGCCAGGACTGTTCGCGAAAAGCGCAATCCGTGTTTCCCCTTGATTGTTTTTCTCTGTGTCTCTGTGCCACTGTGGTGAAAATTGACCCACTAATACACAAGGGTTCACCGTATTCGACGGGCTGGCCATTCTCGACCAGAATCGCCTTGATGACGCCACTCTGATCCGCTTCGATTTCATTGAGCAGCTTCATCGCTTCGATAATGCAGAGGGTATCGCCAGCGGTCACGGATTGACCCACCTCGACAAAGTTTTTCGAGCCGGGCGAGGAAGCACGGTAAAACGTGCCCACCATCGGCGACTTGACGGTATGTCCGTCAGGCTGGGCGGCAACGGCAGGCGCAGCCTCGATGGCTGCCGGTGCGACGGCAGGTGCGGCACCGGGCATGAAGGAAGGCATTTGATGCTGGGAATACATCATCGTCTGCGGCGGCATCTGACCATAGCGGCTGATGCGTACGGTTTCTTCGCCTTCGGTAATTTCCAGTTCGGCAATCCCGGATTCACTGACCAGATCGATCAGCTTCTTAACTTTTCTCAAATCCATGTTTAGTCCTTAAGCTTGGTGTTGCAGCGCGAACTCCAGCGCCAGTTCATAACCTTTCGCACCCAGGCCGCTGATAACGCCAACGGCCAGATCGGAAAAATAAGAATGGTGGCGGAATGCCTCGCGCGCAAACACGTTGGAAAGATGCACTTCAACAAAGGGGATGGCCACGGCCGAAAGCGCGTCGCGCAATGCAACGCTGGTATGGGTATAGGCCGCGGGATTGATGATGATGAAATCCACTGCCTCGGCTTTTGCTTGCTGCACCCGGTTGATCAGTTCGGTTTCGCTGTTGCTCTGAAAGTCTTCCAGCATTGCGCCGGCATCCTGCGCCATCTGCTGCAGACGATCATTGATCTGCGCCAGAGTGGCATGCCCATAGTGGCCCGGCTCACGCATACCCAGCAGATTCAGGTTGGGGCCGTGGAGGACGAGAATTCTGGTACTGGCGGCTTGCGTCATGCTTCCGCCCTTTCCCTGATTTTCCGTTTTCATGGCGGCAAGTTTGCCGCAAAATGGGTGAACTTGTCCAGTTTTTCCCCGAAGTTACCAACCTTGAGGATTTATGAGCCCGCGCGACAATCGCGCCGGATTTTGATTGATCCAGACGAAACCCGCCGCTTTCCCCTACAGCAGGGGTAATACGATTTTTTCCAGCCGGGCCATGGTTAACCCGCCCACTTCGCTGGCAACTATTCTGCCGCTACGGTCAATGACCACGGTAAACGGCAATCCTCCCAAACGATTGCCGATTTTCCTCGCCAGATCCACGGCCTCCATTTCCCCCAGCAAGATCGGGTAATTAACGCCCATCTCGTCGGCAAAGGCCTGCACCTTGATCTTTTCATCCAGCGCCATGCCGATGAACACCAGGCCGCGTTCGCCGTACTTGTCCTGCAGCTTGATGAAGTCCGGGATTTCCTCGCGGCAAGGCGGGCACCAGGGCGCCCAGAAATTCAGCACCACCACCTTGCCGCGCCACTGCTTGAGCGGTTGGAGCTTGTCGTCCAGATCCCTGAAGCTGGCAGCAAACACCGGCTCGGCAGAAATTTCCTGGGAGGCGGCCTGGCTGGCAACCTGTTTGGGCTTTTGCGGAACGGCGAAAACGGCGAAATAGGCTGCGGTCAAGGCAATGACAGCCCCTGCGGCAACCAGCAAAAATTTGGATTTGAACATGTAATTTCATTTCTCGATCAAAAAAGCACTAACCGCAATGGTCGCAAAGGTTCGCAATGGAAAAGCAAAACCCTCAGATATGCTAACCTGATTGCATTTCCTTTGCGTCCTTTGCGTCCTTTGCGGTGAAAGATTTTTGCTGTTTATTGTTGGATGAATGCAAATTGGAATAAGGTCTTTGGAAATGATCTAGCGGATTATAGCATCCAGCGAAACGATAAATTTCTCCGGCGGTTCATAGCCGATCACGCGCGCATCGCTCAACTCCTTGCCGCTTTTGTCGAAGAAAACGATGCCAGGAGGCCCGAACAATCCGAATTTCTTGAGCAACGCCTTGTCATCCTCGCTATTGGCCGTGACATCGGCCTGCAGCAGCACTACGTCGCGCAGCTTTGCCTGCACTTTGGCATCGCCGAAGGTGAAGCGCTCTAACTCCTTGCAGGAAACACACCAGTCGGCGAAGAAATCCAGCATCACGACTTTGCCGTTGGCCCGCTTCAAACGGCTTTCCAGTTCCGCCATGCTTTTCACCCGCTCGAACTTGAGGGACTCCATGCCCGCCGCTTTCGCTTCGGCGCCTTCGGCACGCAGTCCCGACAAGGGCTGCAACATATCGCGGTTGCCGGAAAGGACGCCGATCAGCAATGCCACGCCGACAATCAGCGCGACGACCCCCACCCCTTTCCAGAACTTGGCGAAGCCGCTGGCCGGGTGTGGCAGAGGGTCGATGGCACGCAAATACATGGCGGAAACAATCAGCAAGCCCGCCCACAACAGCATGTGAACTACCGGAGAGATCACCGGCGAAACCAGCCAGATCGCCATGCCCAGCAGCAGCACACCGAAGAAACTCTTCACCGCCTCCATCCAGCCCCCGGCTCTCGGCAACAACGCCCCGGCGGAAACCCCCACCAGCAAGAGCGGAGCGCCCATACCCAGAGCCAGGGAGAACAGCGCCGAGCCGCCCAGCACCATATCGCCGGTCTGGCCGATATACAGCAGCGCGCCAGCCAGGGGGGCCGCCACGCAGGGGCCGACAATCACCGCCGACAGCGCGCCCATGGCAAACACCCCGGCTATACCCCCGCCACTAACGCGGTTACTGGCCTCGCTGAAGCGGCTCTGGATGAAACTGGGCATCTGCAGCTCGTAGAAACCGAACATCGAGAAGGCCAGCGCCACGAAAATCAGGGCAAACCCACCCAGCACCCAAGGGTTCTGCAGGGCGGACGAGAGCAGGGTGCCGGACATGCCCGCCGCCACGCCGACAGCCGCATAGGTAAGCGCCATGCCGAGCACATAGGCCAGCGACAGGCCGAAAGCGCGGGATTTTGTCAGCGCATGCCCCTGCCCGACTATGATGCCGGAAAGAATCGGGATCATGGGAAACACGCAAGGAGTGAGCGCCAGCAGCAGGCCGAAACCGAAGAAACTCACCATGATCAGCCAGAAGCTGCCGCCCTTGAACAAGGCACCGATACGTGAAGACTCACTGCCCGGCGCCTCCACAAATTTAGAGGGTACGGTCATTTCGGCGTCCGGGGCCGCAGCGGACTGCCGCGCCGCCTCGACCGGCCCGGCGGCAGCCGTTGGCAAGGTCAGTGCGATGGTCTTCTGCACCGGCGGATAGCAAACCCCTTTTTCGCTGCACCCCTGGTAGGCGGCAGCCAGACTGACAGCCTGTTCGCCGCTGCCTTCGCGCTTCAGCTTGATGATCGCCTGGAACGATTGATGGTACACCTCGGTATTGCCGAAATTGGGGTCAGTCTTGATCTCGCCCTGGGGCAGGGTCACCGAGGCTATGCTGGCGCCTCCGCCCTTCAGGGAGAACTTGATCTTGTCGCGATACAAATAATAGTTTTCGGCGATCGTGAAACTGGCCTGCAGGGTGTCTTTGTCGACGGCCTTGACTGCCAGCTTGAACGCCTGGTCCGCCGGCAAAAACTCATCCTGGCCACCGCCCAGCAGCTTGAGGAAAAAAGGCTTCTTTTCAGCCTCCGCCTGAACACCGGGAAGATCGACCTTTACCACCTGGGTTTGCGGCGGATAGCACACCCCCACATCCGCACACCCCTGCGAGACCGCCTTCAGGGTGATCCGGGATGCGCTGCCGCGGGTATAGGGCAGGCGAATCACCAGATCGTGACGGTAGGTTTCCACCTTGCCGAAATACTCGTCCTGCTTGACCTTGCCGGCGGGCAGCTGCGGTGTTCCGAGGATGACGTCCGAAGGTTCAGCCTGGAATTTGAGTTTTTCCTTGTACAGGTAATACCCATCGGCGATCTGGTAGCGCACTTCGAGGGTCTGGCCGTCCACCGCACGGGCGGAAATCTTGAATGCCTGCTCGGGTTCGAGCAGATCGCCCTCGCCGGCACGCACCATCGAGGAACACAACAGAAAGAAAG
>JAUYSN010000352.1 GCA_030696235.1 Sulfuricella sp.
TGTGAAAAAAATGGGGATATTGCGTTCCACGTTCGTCATCGACAGGCATGGCATTCTCAAGCATGTGCTCTATGGTGTAAATCTGCGTGGTCACGCAGCCGAGGTAATCAATTTAATCAAAGTAATGGAGTAATTTTATGCAGGTTTCAAAAAACTCGGTGGTGACTCTCAGTTTCGAATTGAGCGACAGCACCGGCAAGCTTCTGGAAAAAAGCGATCAACCCATCAGCTACCTGCATGGCGGCTATGACGGGATTTTTCCTACCGTAGAGGAAGCGCTGGAAGGTGTCGCCGAGGGCGGCACCGTTGCAGTGACGATGGATCCGGAAAACGCCTTCGGTGAATATGAGGACGAACTGGTACGGGTCGAACCACGAGATGCTTTCCCGATGGACGGGATCGAGGTCGGCATGCAGTTTCAGGCCGGCGCGGAAGGTTCGGATGAAGATCTGGTCTTCACGATGAAAGAGATCACCGCAGAAAGCGTGGTGATCGATGGAAACCATCCCCTGGCCGGGCAAACCCTGCTGTTCAAGGCCACCGTTGAGGGCGTCCGTCCCGCCACTGCCGAGGAACTCGCCCATGGTCATGTGCATGGCGAGCACGGCCACCACCATTAATTCTAGAAAAAACTTTTAACCACGAATTTACACGAATTAAACACGAATATTCACGAATATTCAGTTGGTTAGCATGGCCAGCCTGATTCACCCGTTTGGCGCCAAAAGTAGGCGCCTTTAGGCGACACGATGATTGTCTCTACTATTCGTGTTTATTCGTGAACATTCGTGTCATTCGTGGTTAATTACCATTTTTAGGTTAATCCAGCAGTTTTCTTAGCTTATATACCAACTCCAGCGCTGCCTTGGGGCTGAGCTCGTCGGGCTCAACCTCGATCAGCGCTTCTTCCAGTGCCGAAGGCGCCGCATCCTGCGGCGTCTCGACGAACAAATCCCCCTGAATGCCGTTACTGATGCCTTGCTGCTCCAGTTGCAGCAGGTGTCTTTTCGCCGCCTGGATGACCGGCGCGGGTACGCCCGCCAGTTGAGCCACCTGCAGGCCGTAGCTCTGGCTTGCCGGGCCTTCCTGAACGCTGTGCAGGAACACGATGTGGTCGCGGTGTTCCAGCGCATCGAGGTGGACATTGGCGATCTGCCTGAATTCCTGGTTCAGCCGGGTGAGCTCGAAATAATGGGTGGCGAACAGGGTGTGGCAGCGGGTCTTTTCGATCAGATGGCGGGCGATTGCCCAAGCCAGGGCGAGGCCGTCGAAGGTGGAAGTGCCGCGCCCGATCTCGTCCAGCAGCACCAGGCTGTGTTCGGTCGCATTGTTCAGGATGTCGGCCGCTTCAGTCATTTCCACCATGAAGGTGGAACGGCCGCCGGCCAAGTCGTCGGAGGCGCCGATGCGGGTGAAAATCTGGTCGACAGGGCCGATTTTTGCACTGGTTGCCGGTACGAAGCTGCCGCAGTGAGCGAGCAGCACGATCAGTGCCGTCTGGCGCATGTAGGTGGATTTTCCGCCCATGTTCGGGCCGGTGATCAGCAGCATCTGGCGGGTGCGGGAAAGCTGCGTGTCGTTGGCGATGAAGTTGGCCGCGCCTTTATGTATATCCAGTTGCGCTTCCACCACCGGATGGCGCCCACCCGTGATCTCGATCATCGCATCGTCGGTGAATTCAGGCGCGATCCAGCCCAGGGTTTCGGCCCGCTCGGCAAGCGCAGCCAGCACGTCGAGCTCGGCCACCGCTGCGGCGATCTCCTGAAGCGCCGGAATGTGCGGCGCCAGATTGTCCAGTAGCGATTCATACAGCATTTTCTCGCGCGCCAGCGCCCGCTCCGAGGCCGACAGGGCCTTGTCCTCGAAAGCCTTCAGTTCCGGCGTGATAAAGCGCTCCGCATTCTTCAGTGTCTGGCGCCGGCGATAGTCGTCCGGCACCGCATCGGCCTGGCTGCGCGTGACCTCGATGTAAAAGCCGTGCACCCGGTTGTATTCGACCTTGAGATTACTGATGCCGCTGCGCTCGCGCTCTCGGGCTTCGAGGGCCAGCAGGAACTCGCCGCAGTTGCTCTGGATCGCGCGCAGTTCGTCAAGCTCGGCATCGTAGCCGGTGGCGATAACGCCGCCTTCGCGCAACACCGCCGCCGGCTCGGGCTGGATCGCCCGAGTCAGCTCGGTGACCAGTGTTTCCGGCGCATGCAGCCGATTTGCCAGCTGCGTCAGGCGCGGGCTGTCGAGCAGTGCTGTTTCCCCGGCGATATGCGGCAAGGCCAGCAGGCTGTTGCGCAGACCGGCAAGATCCCTGGGCCGCGCGGACCTGAGTGCGATGCGTGCGGTGATGCGCTCGATGTCGGCGATCTGCTTCAGGCCCTGGTGGGCGTGCGCGTAGGCGGGAGCGCCGGATTCGCCGATCAGCCGGGTGATGGCGTCGAGTCGGGCGCGCAGCTCGGCCCGGTCGCGCAGAGGGTGGTGCAGCCAGTGGCGCAGCAGGCGACTGCCCATGCTGCCGGCGGTCGTGTCGAGCAGGGAATAGAGTGTCGGTGAGGGTTCGCCGCGCAGGGTTTCTGAAATTTCCAGATTGCGCCGGGCGGCGGCGTCGAGCAGTACGTAGCCGCTCTCACGCTCGACCTGCAAGCCGCGGATATGTGGCAGCGCGCCGCACTGGGTGCTTTTCACGTATTCCAGCAAGGCGCCTGCGGCCTCGATGGCGCAGTGCAGATCATGGCAACCGAAGCCCTGCAAATCCAGGGTGGCGAATTGCCGGCATAGCCTTTGCAAAGCCGAGTCGTAATCGAACTGCCATGGGGGCAGGGTTCTGCGGGTACATTTCAGGTTTTCCAGTGCGGCATGGGCATAGCCTTCAGGGAGCAGAATTTCCGCCGGCTTGAGACGCTCCAGCGTTGCGTCGAGGCGGTCCGGCCGAATTTCTGCGACGCTGAAGCGCCCGCTGGCGAGGTTGAGCCAGGCCAGTCCCAGAACATTCTTTCCCGGAACCAGCGCGAGCAGCAGTTTGTCCTGCTTTTCGTCGAGCAGCGCCGCGTCGGTCAAGGTGCCGGGCGTGATGATGCGCATCACCTTGCGTTCCACCGGGCCTTTGGAAGTCGCCGGGTCGCCGATTTGTTCGCAGATCGCTACCGTCATTCCGAGCTTGACCAGCTTGGCGAGATACTGCTCGGCGGCATGGTAGGGTACGCCCGCCATCTTGATCGGTTGCCCTGCCGTTGCGCCGCGGGTGGTGAGGGTGATGTCCAGC
>JAUYSN010000355.1 GCA_030696235.1 Sulfuricella sp.
CGGCATGAGCGAAGAACTGGCGAGCAAACTGGTGAAAATCGGCGCCACCGCGCGCCACCTCAAAGGCCACGGCCTGGATGAAGGCATTTCCACCCGACTGCTGGTATACGCGGCCACCCTGATCAAGGGTGGAGTGGAACCCCGTGACGCCTGCCGCATGGCCCTGGTACGCCCGATCACCGACGATGCGGATATCCGCGACACTCTGGATCACGCCATCGACGCAACCTTTGCTTAAAGGACATGACCGTGGTTGAGGCAAACACCGAGTACGAACATCCCCTGATGAAGGGCTACCGCGAGCAGCTCAACTGTGGCTTTCCACAGGTCAGGGATGTCTTCGATGACTGCATGGCGGAAGCCCTGTCCGTTTTGTCGCAGGATGGCATCACCGCCTACCTGGAGGCTGCCGGCTTTCTGTGCAGGATGGGGCGCGGCGTCGAGCCGGTGCTGATTTTCCTCGAGGAATGGCCCTCGGTCGCCAAGAAACTGGGCGAATCTGCCCTGCCGTCCGTCATGGAATTCATCCGCAAGATGTACAAGTCGCCTAACGGCAAGGCGATCGTGCCATTCCTGCAGACGCTGGCAGCGGCCGCCCGCCGCCTGCATTCCCAGGAACAGATGCAGGATTACATGGACCTGGCGCTGGATTTCATGGATCGCACCACCGGCTCGATCCACGGCATCCACACCACCTTTCCCAGCCCCGGCTTGCCCCATCTCTATGCCCAGACGCCCTACCTGCTCAGCCAGATTTCCCTGCAGGGGCTGAAAAACTGGGTCGAGTATGGCATCCGCAATTACGGCGACCATCCAGAACGCCAGATCGATTACTTCAGCCTGCAATCGGCGGACAGCAAGGCCGTCATGCAGCGCGAGCGCCACGGCACCCTGCTGGTGGACAATGAACGCAAGCTGGATCTCTATCTGTACGGACTGTGGGAACACCACGATTATCTGGTGCCGTACTCCCTGGGTTTCGATGAACTACGCAAACCGATTCCCTATTACGACAAACTGGGCATCCGCCTGCCAGATGTGTACGACGACTTCAACGGCATTGCCGGCATCGACCGCTACCGCGCCACCCTGGCCCACATCATGGGTCACAAGCGCTGGACCACGGCTATTTTTGCCGACAATTTCAGCCCCTTTCAGCGCATGGCCGTCGAGTTCTTCGAGGACGCCCGCGTCGAATGTCTGGCAATGCGCGAATACCCCGGCCTGCGCCGCATCTTCGTGGCACTGCACCCCAAGCCGGCGGAAGGCGCCTGCGACCCGGAAACCTCCTCCTGCCTGCGCCATCGTCTGGCCATGCTGTCGCGCGCCCTGCTCGACCCGGAGCATGGTTACCATGACGCACCTCTCAACGACTTCGTCGGCCGTTTCCACGAAGTCATGGCCAAGGGAGAATCCAGCACCGAGGAAATTGCCGGCCTCGCCATCAGCTACGTCGCCAAGACACGCCGCCAGAGCGACCAGTTCGCCAAAGTTCATTTCGCCGATACCGAGGTGGGCTACCGTGACGACAACCGCCACATGTGGCGATTTCACGAGCAGAGCGACGATGAAGAAATGTTCGATGACCACCGCAAGATCGAGCTGGAAGAAGAAGAGCGCATGGGATTGCCGCCGCGCCATTACCCCGAATGGGACTATCTCAGCCAGACCTTCCGGCCGGACTGGGTGAGCGTGTACGAAGCATTGCATCCCAAAGGCAGTGCGGCCGATATCGACAAACTGCTGGCCAAGAACGCAGCCCTGGCCAAGCGCTTGAAACGCATGCTGGATCTGCTCAAGCCGCAGGAAAAAATGCGTATCCGCTACCAGGAAGAAGGCAGCGAGCTGGACCTGGACATCGCCCTGCGCTCCCTGATCGACTTCAAGAGCGGCGCCACCCCAGACCCGCGCATCAACATGAGCCACAAGACCAGCGGACGCGACATCGCCGTGATGCTGCTGCTTGATCTGTCCGAATCCCTCAACGAAAAAGTGGCCGGCAGCGAGCAGACCATACTGGAGCTCAGCCAGGAAGCCGTCTCATTGCTGGCATGGGCGGTGGATAAACTGGGCGACCCCTTCGCCATCGGCGGCTTCCACTCCAACACCCGGCATGACGTGCGTTATCTGCACATCAAGGGCTACAGCGAGAACTGGAACGACGAAGTGAAGGCACGGTTGGCGGCAATGGAAGCCGGCTACTCCACCCGCATGGGCGCCGCCATGCGCCACGCCGCCCACTACCTGGAAGCGCAGAAGGCCGACAAGAAGCTGATGCTGATCCTCACCGATGGCCAACCCTCCGACGTGGACACCAAAGACGAGCGCGTGCTGATCGAAGATGCCCGGCAGGCCGTCAAGGAAATGGATCAAAAAGGCATCTACACTTACTGCATCAACCTCGACCCGAAAGCGGATGAATACGTCAGCGATATTTTCGGCAAACAGTACACGGTGGTCGATAACATCCAGCGCCTGCCGGAACAGTTGCCGCAGCTATTCATGGCGCTGACCAAGTAATCGCCGGGCGTTGACCTAACGCCGATTGTGGATGATCATATCCTTTATTAATCTCAGGACATCCCGATCATGACCAAATACATTGGCATCCTCACCTCCGGCGGCGACAGCCCCGGCCTGAATGCGGCGATCCGCGGGGTCGGCAAGGCGGCCCTGAACCATTACGGCATGCAGATCATCGGCTTCCGTGACGGCTTCCGTGGGCTGATGGAGAACCGCGTCATGCGACTGGACGGCGGGGAACTGTCCGACATCCTGACCCGTGGCGGCACCATCCTCGGCACCAGCCGCGACAAACCGCACCGCATGCCGGTCGGCGGCAAGCTGCTGGACATGACCGATGTCATCGTCGGCAATTACCAGGACAACCATCTCGATGCCCTGGTCTGCCTGGGCGGCGGCGGCACGCAAAAGAACGCCCTGCGCCTCAAGGAAAAAGGCCTCAACGTTATCACCCTGCCCAAGACCATCGACAACGATGTTGCCCTGACCGACATCACCTTCGGCTTCGACACCGCGCTGGGCATTGCGACCGACGCGATCGACCGCCTCCACAGCACGGCGCATAGCCATCACCGCATCATCGTGGTGGAGATCATGGGCCACCGGGCCGGCTGGCTGGCATTGGGCGCAGGCATCGCCGGCGGCGCCGACGTCATACTGATTCCCGAAATTCCCTACGAGGT
>JAUYSN010000369.1 GCA_030696235.1 Sulfuricella sp.
ACCTCGCGGTCAGACCATTAAATCCTCAAGGATGTCTACGGTCTTTGATGGCCTGCCGGGGCTTCCCCCGGCAGACCCAAAGTTCTTTATGCAGTCAGAGTGCTTTGATCCACCCTGACGCCTACTCCCATGGTGCAGGAGAGGGCCACTTTCTTCAAATAAATGCCTTTGGAGGCAGCCGGCTTGGCCTTGTTCAAGGCATCCACCAGAGCCAGCAGGTTTTCCTTGAGGGCGTCTTCGCCAAAGGAGGCACGACCGATCGTGCATTGCACGATGCCACCCTTGTCGGTGCGGTATTGCACCTGACCGGCCTTGGCGTTTCTCACCGCTTCAGCCACGTTGGGGCTAACCGTGCCAACCTTGGGGTTGGGCATCAGTCCGCGCGGGCCAAGGATCTGTCCAAGCTGACCCACGATGCGCATGGCATCGGGGGTGGCGATGACCACGTCGAAGTCCATCTTGCCGGCTTTGATTTCAGCAGCCAGATCTTCGAAACCGACGATGTCGGCGCCTGCCTCCTTGGCCTTGGCCACATTGTCACCCTGAGCGAACACGGCAACGCGAACGGTTTTGCCGGTACCACGCGGCAACACGACGGAGCCGCGCACCAGTTGGTCGGATTTACGAGCATCGATACCGAGATTCACGGCCACGTCGATGGATTCGTCAAATTTGGCGGTGGCGGTCTGCTTGACCAGCGTCAGCGCTTCAGCCAGCGAATAAGCTTTGCTGCGGTCGACTTTGGCCGTGATCGCCTTGGTGCGTTTGGAAATATGTGCCATGTTATACGCCCTCCACTTCAATGCCCATGCTGCGGGCGCTGCCAGCGATCGTGCGTACTGCCGCATCCATATCGGAAGCGGTCAGATCCGGCATCTTCGCTTTGGCGATGTCTTCTGCCTGGGCGCGCGTCAGTTTGCCCACCTTGTCGGTATGCGGACGCGGGCTGCCTTTTTGCACGCCGGCAGCCTTTTTGATCAGCACGGTGGCGGGCGGCGTCTTCATGATGAAGGTGAAGCTCTTGTCCGCGTAGGCGGTAATCACCACCGGGATCGGCAGGCCCACTTCCAGACCTTGGGTCTGGGCATTGAACGCCTTGCAGAACTCCATGATATTCAGGCCGCGCTGACCCAATGCCGGACCGATGGGTGGGCTGGGGTTGGCTTTGCCTGCAGGCACCTGCAGCTTGATGTAACCAATGATCTTCTTTGCCACTTTTACAACTCCTCTAAAATGGGTGCAAACGCTCTATACAAACCGCCGTACCGAGCTCCCCAGTTAAAAAATTAGGCCTTCTCGACCTGGCTGAATTCCAGTTCCACCGGTGTGGAACGACCGAAAATCAGCACCGACACGCGCAACTTGCTCTTGTCGTAATTGACGTCTTCCACCATGCCATTGAAATCGGTGAACGGGCCTTCCTTGACTCGCACCGCCTCGCCCACCTCGAACAGCACCTTGGGCCTGGGTTTTTCCACGCCCTCCTGGATCTGCTGCATCAACGCAGCGACTTCCTTTTCACTGATCGGAGTCGGCTTCTGCGCGGAACCACCGACAAAACCGGTTACCTTGGCAGTATTCTTCACCAGGTGCCAGCTCTCATCGTCCATTTCCATCTGCACCAGCACATAGCCCGGAAAGAACTTGCGTTCGCTGATGCTCTTCTGGCCGCTTTTCATCTCGACCACTTCTTCGACCGGCACGAGAATCTGGCCGAACTTGTCCTGCATGCCTGCGCGCTCAATGCGCTCCTGCAGGGCTCGTTGCACGCTTTTCTCATAGCCCGAATAGGCGTGCACCACGTACCATCGCATTGCCATCAGTCCCCCTGGCCCATCAATAATTTGACCGCCCACATCAGGCTGGCATCCACAATCCACAGGAAAATCGCAATCACCACCACCAGCAGAAACACGACACCGGTGGTCTGAAGGGTTTCCTTGCGAGTCGGCCATACGACCTTCTTGGTTTCTACCCACGAATCCTTGCCGAAGGCGAAAAACTGCTGGCCGGGCCCGGTAAACCGTGCCACGAAAATCGCCATGGCCACCCCCGCCAACACTGCCAGCACACGCAACACCAAAGCATGTTCGGACAACAGGTAGAAACCGGCAATTCCTACCGCAAGCAGCAGAACCGCCAAGCCCAACTTGATTTTATCTGTCATAAGGTTTCTTTTTCGGAAATGCAAACAGCGACCGGCACACATGCCGGTCGCCCGATCAATTTATTATTGCTGTCGCCCGTTCGCTTTTCCACACCATCTATCTGGCAGGCCAGGAGGGCCTCGAACCCCCAACCCTCGGTTTTGGAGACCGATACTCTGCCAATTGAGCTACTGGCCTAATTTTGGTAATGAGTGATGGACAATGGGTTTCATCGCCCATTACCCTTTCCTCACTACGTTGTTACTCGATAACCTTTGCCACGACGCCGGCGCCGACGGTACGACCGCCTTCGCGAATCGCGAAGCGCAGACCTTCTTCCATCGCGATCGGCTGAATCAGCGCGACCGTGATCGAGACGTTGTCGCCAGGCATCACCATTTCCGTGCCGGCCGGCAGTTCAATCGCGCCGGTGACGTCGGTGGTGCGGAAGTAGAACTGCGGACGGTAGCCCTGGAAGAACGGGGTGTGACGACCC
>JAUYSN010000370.1 GCA_030696235.1 Sulfuricella sp.
TTGTGGCTGGTGGCCTTCTGCTCGATCGAAATCGCCGGCGACAGGCCTTCGATCAGATCCACGTCGGGCTTTTCCATCCGCTGCAGAAACTGGCGTGCGTAGGCAGAGAGCGACTCGACGTAGCGGCGCTGCCCTTCGGCGTAAAGAGTATCGAAAGCCAGCGAGGATTTTCCTGAACCGGACAGGCCGGTGATGACCACCAGCTTGTCGCGCGGAATGTCGAGGCTGATGTTTTTCAGGTTATGGGTGCGGGCACCGCGGATTTTGATCAGGTCCATGAGTTTGTGCAGAGCAAAAGGCAACCTGCTACTATACGCAATTTTGCCGTTCGACCTCAACTTTATATGCACGTTCCCGACAAGATGACCTCTACAGAACTCCGCGCCAGCGTGGGGCTGGCCGGGATATTCGGTCTGCGGATGCTGGGCATGTTCCTGATCCTGCCGGTGTTCGCCATTTATGCCCATGGATTGCCCGGCGGCGACAGCCACACCCTGATCGGCCTGGCGCTTGGCGCCTACGGCCTGACCCAGGCCATGCTGCAACTGCCTTTCGGCATGGCATCCGACCGTTGGGGGCGCAAGCGGGTGATCTATTTCGGCCTGTTGCTGTTCGTTATCGGCAGCTTTGTCGCCGCTTCCGCCAGCGACATTTACATGGTGATCGTGGGGCGTTCTATCCAAGGCGCGGGCGCGATTTCCGCCGCCGTCACTGCGCTGCTCGCCGACCTGACGCGGGAAGAGCACCGCACCAAGGCAATGGCGATGATAGGCTCCACGATAGGTTTGGCGTTTGCCGCATCGATGGCGCTTGGCCCGTTGCTGTACCAGGCGATTGGCGTGCCCGGCATGTTCGAACTCACCGGCGTACTGGCGCTGGCTGCGACGGGCGTGGTCTACGCAGTCATTCCCGACCCCAAAACCAGTCATTTCCATTCCGATGCCGGGATCGCGCCGGCGCGCCTGCGCGACGTGCTGCGCGACGGCCAGTTGCTGCGCCTGAATTTCGGTATTTTCGCCCTGCACGCCGCGCAAATGGCGATGTTCGTGGTGATCCCCTTTGCCCTCCGGGAAACCGGCGGCCTGCCCGAGGCGCAGCACTGGAAAATCTACCTCCCGGTGATGCTGGGCGCATTCGCCTTTATGGTGCCGGCGATCATCTACGGCGAGAAAA
>JAUYSN010000372.1 GCA_030696235.1 Sulfuricella sp.
CCCACCAGCAAGGAAACGGAGGCAATTGCGCCCAGCATAAGTGACATGGCCTGCGCAGATCCAGCTGCGGACTGTGCCACTGAAGTCAGGTTGCGGATCATGAAGTCATTCTCCGTTCCCTCAGCCAGGCGGTGTCGCTGACGCAGCAACTGGCCCATCTCCCGTTCCGCCTCGTCCATCACTTCGGCGGATTTCCCTTGTACCGAGATATAGCGCACCGTGCCGGGGAACTGGTTGCCGAACAGCTTGCGCTGGGCGGTGGTGACCGGCACCACGGCAGTGTCGTCCTGGTCGCGCCCGTCCAGGCTCTGTCCCTTTGCTGACAGCAGGCCCACGACGAGAAAGGGCATGTTCTTGATGCGGATGCTCTTGCCGGTAGGGTCTTCCTCGCCGAACAGGTTTTTTGCCACCGTCTGGCCGAGCAGGACCACCCGGGTCGCGCCGCGCACATCGCTTTCTTCGAAGGGATGCCCGGAGTCCAGGCTCCAGTTGCGCACTGTAAAGTAATCTGGCGTGGAGCCGGTGACGATGGTGCTCCAGTTGTTTGAACCATAGGCCAGTTGGGCGTTGCCCGGATACGAGGGGGAAACCGCCTTGACCGACGGGATTTGAGCAAGCGCCTGCGCATCGGCGACGGTCAGGGTAGGCACGCTGCCCGCGCCGAAGCGCAGCCCGCCTGAAGTGCTGGCGCCGGACAGGACGATAAACAGGTGGCTGCCCATCGAGGCGATGGACTGGTTGACGGTGTATTGCGCACCTTGGCCGACGGCGAGCATCAGCACCACTGCCGCCACGCCGATCACCATGCCAAGCATGGTCAGCGCGGTGCGCATGCCGTTCATCGCCATGGCGCGCCAGGCTTCAGCGAATATCGCGAGAAGTTTCATGCTGCCGCCACCTCCCCATCGTGCGCCACACGCCCGTCCACAAAACGCACCATCCGGTGAGCGTAGCGAGCGATATCCAGCTCGTGGGTCACCAGGATGACGGTCATGCCCTGTTCGCGGTTGAGGCGGGTGAATATTTCCATGATCTCCTGGCCGGTGTGGGTGTCGAGGTTGCCGGTGGGCTCGTCCGCCAGGATCAGCGGTGGACGGTTGATCAGCGCGCGGGCGATGGCGACGCGCTGCTGCTGGCCGCCGGAGAGCTGATTGGGCAGCGATAGTGCGAACTTTTCCAGGCCGGTCTGGCGCAACATTTCCAGGGCGCGTTCACGGCGTTCAGCCTGTCCCAGGCCGGCATACAGCAGCGGCAGCGCGACATTGTCGACAGCCGTGACGCGCTTGAGCAAATTGAAGCCCTGGAACACGAAGCCGATCAGGCCGTTGCGCAGATTAGCGAGTTCGTCAGGATCCAGCTGCGCGACATCCCGGCCATTCAGGAAATAATGCCCGCTGGTTGGCGTGTCGAGACAGCCGAGGATGTTCATGAAAGTGGACTTGCCCGAACCGGACGGCCCCATAATGGCGACGAATTCGCCGGGGGCGATGCTCAGGTTGACGTCGTGCAGCACCGGGACGACGCGCCCGCCGGCAACTTCGTACTGCTTGTGCAGGCCCTCGACGCGGATCAGGGGATCGCCCATTACATCATCCTGAGGCTGAAGCCGGAACCTTTTTCTTTCTTGGCGCCTATCTCTCTGACTACCAGCGACTCCCCAGGTTTGAGTTCATCGCCCAGCACTTCAGTGTAGGTGCCATCAGAGATGCCGGCCTTGATCCTCACTGGCTTCGGCTCCCCGAGATCGAGCCGGTAAACGGTAGCGCCGCCGCGCCCTTTTTCTTTCTTGTTGTTCTTGCCGGCCGCTTCGTTGCCCTCTTCCTTCAGCGGCTTGAAGCGCAGCGCCGCATTCGGTACGCGCAGTACGTTTTCGTGGCGGCTAACGATGATCTGAACATGGGCAGTCATACCCGGCAACAACACCTCGTCCGGGTTATCCACCGCCACCACCACGTTGTAGGTCACTACGTTCTGTTGCACGGTGGGGTTAAGCCTGACCTGCTTGACCTTACCGGCAAACTGCCGGTCGGAAAAGGCGTCGACGGTAAAGCGCACCGGCAGGCCGATCTTGAGATTGCCGATATCCGCCTCGGCCACGCTGGTTTCGATCTGCATCTGCTTGAGATCGCCGGCGATCTGGAACAACGTCGGTGTCTGGAAGCTGGCCGCGACCGTCTGGCCCACATCGATGTTGCGTGCCACCACCACGCCGGAAATCGGCGAACGGATCACGCTATAGTTCAGGTTGGTGCGGGCGCGCGCTAACTGGGCTTGTGTGAGCTTCAGCTGGGCCAGTCCCGACTCCAGTTGCTGTCGAGCCTGGTCCACGCCATCCTGGGAAATGAAACCCTTCTGCTGCAATGAGCGCGCTCGCACTTCCTTGGCGCGCGCCAGGGTCAGGCTGGCCTCCGCATTGGCGACATTGGCCTGGTCCTGCCTGAGCTGGGCTTCGAACAGGGCGGGATCGAGCTCCGCCAGGATCTGTCCTTCTTTCACCCGGCTATTGAAATCCGCATTGAGCTTCTTCACCGTGCCGGACACCTGGGTGCCCACGTTCACCAGCACCACCGGACTCAGGGTGCCATTGGCCGAGATGGTCTGGACGATATCGCCGCGGTCAACCAGCTGGGTTTTGTACTTTTCCTGGGATGGATTGGCGCTCTGGTTCTTCCAATAATAGGCTCCGCCAGCAGCGACGAGGAGCGCGAGAATAACAAATGGGATTCGGAGGGAGCGGGTTGAGGGCATAGGCGTCTTCTGCAAAGAAAAAATTATAGCAGTTGCCCGCCTATCTTACCCTATTCAAGCGATGCCGGCATTTCCCTCCACCCCGATCAACCTGGGCAGATTGAGTTTGCGCGGCGTGATCACCTTCTTGTCGCGCAAGTAGCTCGCCACCACATCCCAGACCGGCTCGCCGCTGGCACCTTCGGCCACCGGCGCCCAGCCCGCCACCTTGTATTTTTTGTTGGGATCGAGCGGCTTGCCTTTCAGGCTCATGTTGTTGATGCGCTTGCCGAAGCCCTGGCGCAAATCGCAGGTATAGCTGATGCCGCCGACGCGCACCATGTCGCCGCCCTGCTGCTTGTAGGGATCGGCGTTGAACAGGTTATCGCTGACATCTTCCATGATGTCCTTGATCATTTCACCGGTCATTTCGGTCAGCGTGGTATACGGATAGGTGATGGCGGTCTGGTCCATCAGATTTTCCATGGTGATGGTGTCGCCCGGCAACAGCGAAGTGCCCCAGCGGAAGCCGGGAGAGAAGGCCGCGTCCGCTCCTTTCACTTCCATCAGGGCATCCAGAATCAATTGATCGAAGGTGCCGTTGAAGTTGCCGCGGCGGTACAGCGTCCCCTCCGTTACGGCCAGTTTCTCCGCCAGCTTGGCTTCGTAGGGCGCGCGAACTTTCTTGATCAGCGCCGCCATGTTTGCATCCGGCTCGATCAGGTTGGCAAACACCGGCAGCAGCTTGTATTTGAAGCCAGCCACCTTGCCATTCTTTACGTCGAAATCCAGCACGCCAAGGAACTTGCCATTGGAACCGGCGTTGGTCACCAGGGTCTGTCCCTTGGAATTCTTGACGATGGACGGAGCAGGCATGCCATCGTGGGTATGGCCGCCGAGGATGGCATCGATACCGGTGACACGGCTGGCCATTTTCAAATCCACATCCATGCCGTTGTGGGACAGCACCACCACGACCTGGGCACCCTTGGCGCGAGTCTCATCCACCATCTTCTGCATGTTGTCGTCCTGGATGCCGAAGCTCCAGTCCGGGGTCATGTAACGCGGGTTGGCGATCGGCGTATAGGGGAAGGCCTGGCCGATGATCGCAACCGGAATGCCATTCATGCGCTTGATGACATAAGGCTGGAACACCTGGTCGCCGAAATCGTTGGTCTTGATATTCTGTGCCAGAAAATCCACCTTACCCTTGAAATCGTTGTCCACGATCTGCTTGACGCGCTCTGCGCCCAGGGTGAATTCCCAGTGGCCGGTCATGATGTCCACACCGAGCAGCTTGCAGGCATCCACCATGTCCTGGCCATTGGTCCACAGCGCGGTGGCGGAACCCTGCCAGGTATCGCCGCCATCCAGTAGCAAGGCCCCCGGACGGTTGGCGCGAACTTTCTTTACCAGTCCGGCGAGGTGGGCAAAGCCGCCGACCTTGCCGTAGGTGCGGGCGGCCTTTTCGAAATCGAGGAAAGTGAAAGCATGCGCCTCGACCGTGCCGGGCCGGATGCCGAATGCCTTGAGCAGCTTCTCTCCCACCAGGTGCGGCGGCTTGTTGAGGCTGCTGCCCAGGCCGATATTCACGTTGGGTTCACGGAAATAAATCGGCATCAACTGAGCATGGCAATCGGTAATGTGCAGCAAGGAGACATTACCGAACGAGGGTAAATCGTAGAAGCTTCCAGCGTGGCTGGCCGACAGGGCCTGCCGGCTATTCAGGGCGAAGCCGGATGCGGCGGCCACTGCCAGGATCTGCAGAAATTCGCGGCGGTTCATGGACATGGGAACTCCAAATCAGGAAAGAGGCGCGAGGCGAGGG
>JAUYSN010000381.1 GCA_030696235.1 Sulfuricella sp.
GAAAACCGTGAAACAAGATATGCGCTTCCCGACTCTGGAGGGAACGGCATGCTGCCGTCAATGGAACGCGACCAGAAGGTCTTGGACTTTAAAAGGGCCAACCCAGTCTCGCTTTGTCATCCGTGAGCTCCTGACTGCTAATTTTGGATTAGCCGATATTCCCCGCCTCATAAACCACATGCCCCTCCACCAACGTATACCTAACCTTCCCCTGTAACTCCAACCCCAAAAACGGCGTATTCCGCCCCTGGCTCTTGAGCGAGGCAGGCTCAACCTTCCAGTACTGCTCCGGGTCGAAGATGCACACATCGGCAGGCTGTCCCGCCCCCAGGTGACCGTTGTTCAGAGCCAGAACCCGTGCCGGTTCGGCGCTGACTTTGGCGATTGCGACGGACAGTGAAACCCCCATCTCCTTCGCCCATTTCAGCGTCAGCGGCAGCAACAGCTCCAGGCCGGTGGCGCCGGGTTCGGCTTCGGCGAAGGGCAGCAGCTTGGCATCGTCGTCCACCGGGGCATGGTCGGAGCACAGGGCATCGACCGTGCCGTCGGCGAGCGCCTCGCGCAGGGCGTCGCGGTCGCGCTGGCTTCTGAGCGGGGGAATCAGGTGACAGTTGGCGTCGAAGAAGCCGATGTCCATTTCGCTCAGATGGGCGTGGTGGATGGCGACGTCGCAGGTTACCGGCAGGCCTTCCGCTTTGGCCGCACGGATCAGGGCCACGCCTTCGCGGCTGGAGAGGCGGCAGATGTGGACGCGCGCGCCGGTTTCTCGGGCCAGGGTGAGGATGCCGGCAAGGGCGATAGTTTCGGCGCAGGAAGGAATTGCCGGCAAGCCGAGCCGGGTGGCGACTTCGCCATCGTGGGCGACGCCGTCGCGGGCGATGAAGGCGTCCTGCGGACGCAGCCAGACGGTGAAACCGAAGGTGGCCGCATACTGCATGGCGTGCAGTAGCACGTTGCTGTCGGTGAGCGGCATGTCGGCGTGGGAGAAGGCGATGCAACCGGCGTCGTGGAGTTCGGCCATTTCGGTCAGTCGTTCGCCGGCCAGCTTCTGGGTGAGCGCGCCGAGCGGATAGACCCGCGCCTGGTTCAGGCTCTTGGCGCGGTGCTTGAGCATTTCCACCAGACCGGGCTCGTCCAGCGGCGGGTCGGTGTCGGGCGGGCAGACCAGGCTGGTGACGCCGCCCGCCACCGCCGCCAGCATCTCGGATTCGAGCGTGGCCTTGTATTCGAAACCCGGCTCGCGCAACCGGGCTGAGAGGTCGACCAGGCCGGGACAGACCACCAGACCGGTTGCGTCGATCACGCGATTGGCATGGAAGCCCTCGGGCTCAGCGCCGACGGCGACCACTTTGCCGGCAGCGAGATACACGTCCTGCTGAGCATCGATGTTGTTTTTCGGGTCGATCAATCGGCCGTTCTTAATGTGGATTTTCATATTAATTCTTCCCCGCCAAAATGCTCATCACCGCCATCCGCACCGCGATGCCGAACGTCACCTGCGACAGGATCACCGACTGCACACCGTCGGCGACGGAGGATTCGATTTCCACGCCGCGGTTCATTGGGCCGGGATGCATGACGATCGCGTCAGGTCGCGCCAGCGCGAGCTTTTCGGCGGTCAGGCCATAATACTTGAAATACTCCTGGGCGGAGGGCAGCAGCGCGCCGCGCATGCGCTCGTTCTGCAAGCGCAACATGATGACCACGTCGACATCCTTCAGCCCCTTCGCCATGTCGTGGTAAATCTGCACTCCCATGCGTTCGGCACAGGCCGGGATCAGGGTCTTGGGAGCGATCACGCGCACTTCCGGCACACCCAGCGTGGTCAGCGCATGGATCTGCGAACGCGCCACGCGCGAGTGCAGCATGTCTCCGACGATGGCCACGCGCAGGCTGGTCAGATCCTTCTTGTAATGGCGGATGGTGAACATGTCCAGCAGCCCCTGGGTGGGGTGGGCGTGGCGCCCGTCGCCGGCATTGACGACGTGGATGTGCGGTTCGACATGGCCCGCGATCAGGTGCGCCGCGCCGGACTGGCCGTGGCGCACGACGAACATGTCCGCCTGCATCGCCGCCAGGTTGTCGACGGTGTCGAGCAGGGTTTCGCCCTTGCTGGTGCTGGACGCGCCGACGTTGAGGTTGATCACGTCGGCGGAGAGCTTCTTGGCGGCAATCTCAAAGGTGGTGCGGGTGCGCGTGCTGGGCTCGAAGAACAGGTTGAAGATCGCCTTGCCCTGCAGCAGCGGCACCTTCTTCACCTCGCGCTCAGGGATGTTGAGGAAGGACGAAGCGGTGTCGAGGATGTGCCGCAAGGTTGCCGCAGGCAAACCTTCGATGGTGAGCAGATGCTGCAGCTCGCCGTTCTTGTTGAGTTGGGGATTGTTTTTCATATTATTGACCATCCAGATAAGACTGCAATATCCGTTGCGCTGCGACTTGGTCCAGCACCGCCTTCTGCTTGCGACCGCGCACCCCGGCTTCATTCAGATCCTCGCTCGCCGCGGTGGAGCTATGACGCTCGTCCACCAGCACCGTCTTGAGGCCGAAGCGGCCTTCCAGCTGGTGCGCGAAGCGCCGGCAGCGCGCGCTCATTTCGTGTTCCTCGCCGTCCGCGTAGGCAGGCAAGCCCACCACTACCAACACCGGCCGCCATTCCTTGAGCAACGCCTCGATCGCGCCGAAGCGCTGGTCGTTGCTTTCACCCACAACCGTCGTCAAGGGATGCGCCAGCCCCAACTCCAGTTCGCCTACCGCCACGCCGATGCGCTTGATGCCGAAATCGAAACCGAGCACGGTGCCTCGCACCGGGAGAGGCGTAGGGCGGATGAGCGTAGCGTTATCCGCCATGATGACGAACATGCGGCGGATAACGGCCTTCGGCCTCATCCGCCCTACACGCTGAATCAAGCATGCCCTGCCTCATCGGCCAGGCTGGCGAGATCGACGCCGAGCAGTTGCATTGCGGCGGTCAGACGCTGCTCCCAGGGCAGGTCGAAAATGATCTGCGCCGAGGCCGGCACGGTGAGCCAGGCATTTTGCGCCAGCTCCTGCTCCAGTTGCCCCGCCGCCCAGCCGGCATAGCCCAGCGATACCAGCAGCTTGTACGGGCCTTGTCCGTGACCGACCGCTTCCAGAATGTCTTTCGAAGTAGTCAGGGCGACGCTCTCGTTCACCGCCAGGGTGGACATCCACTCTCCGACCGGCTGGTGCAGGACGAATCCTCGGTCCATCTGCACCGGGCCGCCGAAGTGCACCAGTTCCTCCGCATGCTCTTCCGATTCGAGTTCGATGCCGACCTGATCGAGCAGCATCTTCAGGGTCATCTCGATCGGTTTGTTGATCACCACGCCCAGCGCCCCCTGCTCGGAGTGCTCGCAGACATAGGTGAGGGACTTGGCGAAATAGGGATCGGTCATGGCGGGCATGGCGATCAGGAAATGGTCGGTCAGGTTGACGTTTTGCATGGTTTCATTATGTCACTCAAGCGCACTAGTCGGCAAAAGCCGCAGCAGTATCCAGCTGGTCGGCGCGGGTAAAGGTCCAGGTGCGCACGATGCCGAGAATATCGGTGTCCTTGCGGATATCCTCGGGGAAGGCCGCATAGGGCGCCGCCAGGTTGACGATGCGGATGGCCGCCTCGTCCAGCTCCTTGTGGCCGGAGGAGCGTTTAATCTCGACCCGTTCGACGCTGCCATCGGCCTTGATGTTGACGATGAGCTGCAGGCTGCCGTAAATTTTCTGCCGCTTCGCTTCTTCAGGGTAATTCAGGTTGCCGACTTTTTCCACCTTGATCCGCCAATCCTCGGCGTAGCGAGCGAAGCGATATTCCTGGGTGCGCGCGCCGACGAAGTTGCGCTTGGGTTTTTTCTGGTAGGCTTCCTGATCCCGTGCTATTTGGGCCTCCAGGCGGGCTATCGCCAAGCTGCGCATCGCCAGGTCGGAGCCCGTCTGTTCCGCCGGCGCATCGGATGGCTTGATCTTGGCCGGAATCGGCTCGACGTGTTGGGTAGATTTGACCTGGGTCATCAGGAGCCTGGCCTGCTGCTCCATCTGGCTGACTTGCTGCTGTTTCTGCGCGGCTTCCGATTCCTGCTGGGGCCGGTCCAGCACCGGCAGCGGGCTTTTGGCCTGGCGCTCGGCATCGGTGTTGCCGCCGCCGTCGAGATTGGCCTGCGCCAGGGCATCGGCCTTGACCGGCCGGGAGGAGGATTTGCTGTTGACCAGCACGACCTCGAGGG
>JAUYSN010000387.1 GCA_030696235.1 Sulfuricella sp.
ATTTCGTGGTGCACCCGCTTAACGGCGAGAAACTGCCGGTGTGGGTAGCAAACTATGTGTTGATGGGCTATGGCGAGGGTGCGGTGATGGCCGTTCCCGCCCATGATGAGCGCGACTTCGCTTTCGCCGCCAAATACAATCTGCCGGTCAAGGCCGTGATCCGTACCTCGGCTGGCGATGTCACCCCCGCGCCGTGGCAGGATGCCTACGCCGAGCACGGCGTTTGCATCAACTCCGGCAAGTACGACGGACTGGATTTCAGCCAGGCTTCCGACGCCATCGCCGCCGACCTCGAAGCCAAAAACCTGGGTGCCAAGCGCACCCAGTTCCGTCTGCGCGACTGGGGTATCTCGCGCCAGCGCTACTGGGGCTGCCCGATCCCGATCATCCATTGCGCGTGCTGCGGCGACGTGCCGGTGCCGGAAAAAGACCTGCCAGTGGTGTTGCCGGAGGACGTGAAGATCGACATTGGCTCGCCGATCAAGAAAATGCCGTCTTTCTACGAAACCACCTGCCCCAAGTGCTCTGGCCCCGCCGAGCGCGAAACCGATACCATGGACACTTTCGTCGAATCGTCCTGGTATTACGCCCGCTATACCTGCCCGGACAACGGCCAGGCCATGCTCGACGAGCGCGCCAACTACTGGCTGCCGGTCGATCAGTACATCGGCGGCATCGAGCACGCCATTTTGCACCTGCTCTATGCACGCTTCTTCAACAAGCTGATGCGCGACGTCGGTCTGGTGAATTGCAGCGAACCCTTTACCCAGTTGCTTACCCAGGGCATGGTGCTCAAGGACGGCACCAAGATGTCCAAGTCCAAGGGCAATACGGTCGACCCCCAGTCGCTGATCGACCAGTACGGTGCCGATACCGCACGCCTGTTCATGATGTTCGCGGCGCCGCCGGAGCAGAGCCTGGAGTGGTCCGACGCCGGGGTGGAAGGCGCGTACCGCTTCCTGAAAAGGCTCTGGAAAGCGGTGCATGATCACGTCGAGAAGGGCGTGGTGACGGCCTACAAGGGCGGAGATCTTACTGCGGAACTCAAGGCGCTACGCTTCCTGCTTCATTCGACGATTCAGAAAGTCAGCGACGACTACGGTCGGCGCCAGCAGTTCAATACCGCCATTGCCGCAGTGATGGAACTGATGAATGCGCTTGGCAAGGCCGGCGACGACAGCCCTGCCGGGCGTGCCGTGATGCAGGAGGCGCTGGAGGCGGCGGTGCAACTGCTCGCGCCGATCGTGCCGCATGTCTGCCAGACTTTGTGGGCGGAACTCAAGGACGGCGCCAATCTGCTCGATGCGCCCTGGCCCAGAGTGGACGCTGCGGCGCTGGTGCAGGACGAGATCGAACTGGTGCTGCAGGTCAACGGCAAGCTCAGGGGGAGCATCACCGTTGCCAAGGACGCATCGAAGGAGGTGATAGAGCAACTGGCCCTGGCTAACCCCAACGTGCAGAAGTTCATGGAAGGCAAGCCGGCGAAGAAGATAGTCGTGGTGCCTGGCAGGCTGGTCAACGTGGTTATTTAAGGAAAACCGATGCGGAATGTGCTGACCGGATTCATCCTGACCCTGTTGCTTGCCGCTTGCGGCTTCCAGTTGCGCGGCGTGGCGAGTCTGCCGTTCGAGTCCCTGTACGTGGACGGTGGCGGCAATCCCGCGCTGGCGGCGGAGATCAGCCGGGCGATTCGTTCCGGGACGCAGACCAGGCTCACCGACAAGGCCGAAGACGCGCAGGCGGTGCTGCAGGTGCAGGGGGCCGCACGGGAAAAACGCATTCTGGCGCTGAGCGGCGCTGGGCGGGTAAGGGAATATGAGTTGATTTACCGCGTCGGCTTCCGCTTGCTGGACAAGGGGGGCCGTGACCTGATGGCCGCCCAGCCCATCGAATTGAGGCGCGCCATGCTCTATGACGATGCCCAGGTCTTGGCGAAGGAGCAGGAAGAGGTGCTGCTCTACCGCGACATGCAGAACGATGTGCTCGGCCAGCTGATGCGGCGCCTGGCCGCGGCGAAGCTTCAACCGGCAGATGCCCCGGCTCAACGCTGATCAGCTGGCCGCGCATTTGCAGCGCGGCCTCGCGCCGTTGTACCTGATTTACGGCGACGAGCCGCTGCTGGCGCTGGAGGCCGCCGATGCGATCCGCGCCAAAGCGCGGCAGGAGGGCCATGCCGAGCGCGAGGTGTTTACGGTCGAGCCCGGCTTCAGCTGGCAGAACCTGCTGGCGAGCGGCAACAGCCTGTCGCTCTTCGCGACCAGGCGTATCATTGAAATTCGCATCCCCACCGGCAAGCCGGGCACGGAGGGCGGCCAGGCGCTGCAGGACTATTGCGCGCGCTTGCCGGATGACACCATCACCGTGGTGACTTGCCCCAAGCTTGACAAGCAGGCGCAGGCGACGAAATGGTTCAAGGCGCTGGAGCAGGCCGGCACGGCGATACCGGTTTATCCGGTAGAGCGGCCGCGACTGCCGCAATGGATAGCGGTGCGGCTGGCGGCGCAGAAACAGCGTGCCGACGCGACGACCTTGCAGTTTCTGGCTGACCGCGTCGAGGGCAATCTCTTGGCGGCACACCAGGAAATCCAGAAGCTCGGGTTGCTGTTTCCCGAAGGAGCGCTGAATTTTGACCAGGTTCGCGAAGCGGTGCTGGATGTCTCGCGCTATGATGTGTTTAATCTCTCCGATGCCATGCTGGCAGGAGATGCCGTGCGCCTGGCGCGGATTCTGGAAGGACTGAAAGGCGAGGGCGTGGCGCCGACGCTGGCACTGTGGGCGCTGACCCAGGAAATCCGCACCCTGGCGCGGCTCAAGCTGGGCCAGCGCAAGGGTGCCGCCCTGCCGCAGCTGCTCCGCGAGGCGCGGGTATGGGAATCCCGCCAAGGCCTGGTGCAGCGCGCACTGGGCCGGCTGAGCGAAACCCGGCTGGTGGCCGGCTTGAAGCAGGCCGCGGCGCTGGACCGGATGATCAAGGGTCTGGCCCGCGGCGACGTGTGGGACGAGTTGTTGCAATTGGGGCTGGGGATAGCCCGAACTTGAAACGGAAAAGGGTGTGAACATGGACATCAAAGCTTACATGCAAACCGTCGGCCAGCAGGCACGCGCGGCTTCCCGTCTGATGGCGAAGGCCGACACCAATGCCAAGAACAAGGCGCTGACGGCGATGGCCGCGGCGATCCAGCGCGATGCCGCCAAGCTGATCGCGGCGAATGCCAGGGATCTGGCCGAAGCCAGGGAAGCCGGCCTGGAAGAGGCCCTGCTCGACCGCCTGACCCTGACCGAAAAAGGCGTTGCCGGCATGGCGGAGGGGCTGTTGCAGATTGCGGCCCTGCCTGATCCGGTGGGCGAGATCACCGGCCTCAACTATCGCCCTTCCGGCATCCAGGTCGGCAAGATGCGCGTGCCGCTGGGCGTGATCGGCATCATCTACGAGGCCCGTCCCAACGTCACTGCCGACGCCGCCGGCTTGTGCCTGAAGGCGGGCAACGCGGCGATTCTGCGTGGCGGCTCCGAGGCGATCCACTCCAACCAGGCGATCGCCGCCTGCGTGCGCGAAGGGCTGGCCGCGGCCGGGTTGCCGGCGACGGCGGTGCAGGTGATAGAAACCACCGATCGCGCCGCAGTGGGCGAGCTGATCACCATGAAGGAATTCGTCGACGTGATCGTGCCGCGCGGCGGCAAGGGGCTGATCGAGCGTCTGATCGCCGAGGCGCGCATCCCGGTGATCAAGCACCTGCACGGCGTGTGCCATGTTTACATCGATGACAAGGCAGACCTGGACAAGGCGATCCGGATCGCCGACAACGCCAAGACCAGCCGTTACGGCACCTGCAACACCATGGAAACCCTGCTGGTTGCCGAAGGCGTGGCAAAACAGGTGCTGCCGCCACTGTGCAAGATCTACCTGGACAAGGGCGTGGAGCTGCGCGGCTGCCCCGCTGCGCGCGCGATCATCCCGCAGATGAAGGAAGCCACCGAGGAAGACTGGCACACCGAGTACCTTGCGCCCATCCTTTCGGTGCGGGTGGTGAAGGATCTCGATGCTGCGATCGAACATATCAACACCTACAGCTCGCAGCACACCGAGTCCATAGTCACCGAGGACTACAGCCGGGCGCGCCGTTTCCTGCGCGAGGTGGATTCCAGCTCGGTAATGGTAAACGCCTCGACCCGCTTCGCCGACGGTTTCGAATATGGGCTGGGAGCGGAAATCGGCATTTCCACCGACAAGATACACGCACGCGGCCCGGTCGGGCTGGAAGGACTGACCAGCCAGAAATTCATCGTGCTGGGTGATGGGCAGATTCGTGTATAAAAACGCATTTTTACTAAGGAGGGCGGTATGACGATCAACATTCCAGAAACTCCAGCCGGGTACGACCAAACCCGGATCATCGAACGACCGGACGGTTTTTACTGGCAGGACAAGGAAACCGACGAGGCGTTCGGGCCATTCCCGTCGCTGTTGGAGGCGGTGCAGGACATGGAATACAGAGCCGACTCCGATTACGAGCCCGGCGAGTCGCTGGCGGAGGTGGAGGCGGAAATCGGCATTGCGGACTGGAACGACCCCGATACCGGCCTGCCTGCTGAGGAAACGCATCACATTGAAGATCACTGATAAGGGGGGAATGGGTGATGAGGAATGGGTAAGTGGTGAGCGGTAGGATGGCCATGCCCATCACCCATCACCCATCACCCATCACCAGAATGTCACCTCCTATCGGCATACTCGGCGGCACATTCGATCCCGTTCATTTCGGCCATCTGCGGCTGGCTCAGGAGCTGGCGGAAGGGTTGGCTCTGAGCGAGGTGCGATTCATTCCCGCGGGGCTGCCACCGCACCGCACCCCACCCTTCGCCTCGCCGCAACAGCGGCTGGAAATGGGTCGTCTGGGCATTGCCGGCAACCCGTTGTTCTCGCTCGACGAGCGGGAAATCTTCAAGCCGACCCCCGGCTACACCGTGGAAACCCTGCTGGATTTGCGCCGGGAGCTGGGCGTGATGCAGCCGCTGTGCCTGTTCATGGGCGCGGACGCTTTTCTCGGCCTGACTACCTGGCACCGCTGGCGCGAGTTGTTCGACCTGACCCATATCGTGGTGGCGCAGCGTCCTAGCGTGGCCGGCATTACCCGGGCCGCCGCAGCCCTGCCCGCCGAGCTGCTGGATGAACTCAATCGGCGCCTGACCAATGAACCGGAAGCCTTATATGATGCCCCATCCGGCGCCATCCTCGTCCACCCGGTCACGGCGCTCGATATTTCCGCCACGCAAATTCGCCGCGATCTCGCCGCCGGACGCAGTCCGCGTTATTTGCTCCCCGACGCGGTTCTCGATTATATTCAGACAAATGGACTCTATTAAGGACACCAATGGAACTTGAAGCTATGAAACAGGCGGTAATTGCCGCGCTGGAAGACATCAAGGCGCGCGATATCGTGGTGATGGATGTGCGCAAGCTCACCAGCATGACCGATTACATGATCGTTGCCAGCGCCGATTCCAACCGTCAGACCCGGGCGCTGGCCGATAACGTGCAGAAAAAGCTCAAGGAAGCCGGTGCGCATGTGCTGGGCGTGGAGGGTGAGGGAACCGGCGAGTGGGTGCTGGTGGACCTGGGGTCGGTGGTCGTTCACATCATGCAGCCCACGGTACGGGAATATTACAATCTCGAGCAATTGTGGGGCGGCCCGGTTATGGGCAAGAAACCTAAATTGGCGGAACCCACGGTTCAGCCGTGAAACTGTTGATCCTGGCGGTCGGCCACAAAATGCCCGCCTGGGTGAATGAGGGCTTCGGGGAATATACCAAGCGCATGCCGCGCGAGGCCCGCATCGAACTGGTCGAGATCAAGCCGGAAAAGCGGGCCGGCGGAAAAACCAGGGAACAGGTCCACGAGGCAGAGCGGAGCCGCATCGAGGCCGCTCTGCCGGCCGATTGCGTCCGGGTTGTGCTGGATGAGCATGGCAAGGACTGGAGCACCCTGGAACTTGCCGATGAGCTGAAAGACTGGATGCGGGGCGGGCGCGACGTGGCTTTCGTCATCGGAGGCGCCGATGGCTTGCACCCGGAGGTGAAGCGCCAGGCCAACCGGCTCTGGTCCCTGTCCCGTCTGACGCTGCCCCATGGCCTGGTTCGGGTGGTCCTGGCGGAGCAGCTGTATCGTGCCGTGACGGTAATCCAGAACCACCCCTACCATCGGGAGTAAGGGTTTGAAATCAGTTAAAAAAATTTACCTGGCTTCGCGCTCGCCGCGGCGGCGCGAGTTGCTCATGCAAATCGGCGTCGGCTTCGAACTGTTGCTGCTTCGGGACGACTTGGCGCGTGGCAAGGATGTGGACGAGAGCCCCCTGCCCGGCGAGAACCCGCATGACTTCGTGCTGCGTGTCAGTCACGCCAAGGCCGAGGCCGGCTGGTTGCACGTGCAGCAGCGCAGGCTGCCGTTTTTTCCCGTGCTGGCGGCAGATACGGCGGTGGTGCTGAACGACAGGATCATGGGCAAACCCGCGAACCGGGACGAAGCCATGGAGATGTTGCAGGCTTTGTCGGGAAAAAGGCATGAAGTGCTCACTGCCGTGGCGGTGGCGAATGCAGGCAGAATCGAGCAAAAGCTGTCAGCCTCTATCGTACAATTCGGCAAGCTGACCGATCGTGCCGTTCGTCGTTATGCCATGACCGGCGAACCGCTCGACAAGGCTGGCGCTTACGCGATCCAGGGGTATGCGGCGGCGTTCATCGAGAAAATCGAGGGCAGCTACTCCGGCGTGATGGGGCTGCCGCTATACGAAACGGCGGAGCTGCTGGCGCAGTTCGGCATTGAGGTTTTATAAATCTGAAAACAGTTCAAACCGCAGAGGACGCGGAGGTCGCAGAGGAAAAGCTATAAACCTACGCCGAATTTCCCTGTCAGTGAGCGTGCATGGCGTGTCATTTTTTTGAATTCCTCCGCGTCCTCTGCGCCCTCCGCGGTTCAATGAGTTTTTCCAAGATAAAAATATGAGCGAAGAAATACTGATCAACGTCACCCCGCAGGAAACCCGGGTGGCGGTCATGCAACAGGGTGTGGCCCAGGAAATCCATATCGAGCGCATCAGCAGCCGCGGTCTGGTGGGCAACATTTACGTCGGCCGGGTGTGTCGGGTGCTGCCGGGCATGCAGTCGGCATTCGTCGAGATTGGCCTGGAGCGCGCCGCCTTCCTCCATGTGGCGGACATCTGGCAGGAGCGCCAGGATGTGGAAACCCGGTTGATCGAGAAGATCCTGCACGAGGGGCAGACCCTGCTGGTGCAAGTGATCAAGGACCCAATCAGCACCAAGGGCGCGCGCCTTTCCACCCAGATCAGCATCGCCGGACGCTTCCTGGTGTTTTTGCCGCAGGAGACCCACATCGGCATCTCCCAGCGCATCGAGGACGAAGCCGAGCGCGAGCTGCTGCGCGACAAGTTGCAGCACCTGTTGCAACCCGACGCGGGCGGCGGTTTCATCATCCGCACCATGGCGGAAGCGGCCTCCGACAGCGAGCTTGAGGCCGATATCGAGTACCTGCGCAAGCAGTGGCGCGACATCAACGACAAAGCCAAGAGCGCCAAGCCGACCACCATGCTCTACCACGACCTGAATCTTTCGCTGCGGGTGCTGCGCGATTTCGTCAACGAGGAAACCATCCGCATCCGGGTGGATTCGCGCGAGACCTTCCAGAAAATGCAGGGTTTCGCCCTGGAGTACACCAGCAACGTCGTCGGCCTGCTCGAACATTATGCCGGCGAGCGTCCGCTGTTCGACCTGCATGGCGTGGAGAACGAGATCGAGAAGGCGCTGGCGCGGCGCGTCGACCTGAAGTCCGGCGGCTACCTGATCATCGACCAGACCGAGGCGTTGACCACGGTGGACGTGAATACCGGCGGCTTCGTCGGCGGCCGCAATTTCGACGACACCATTTTCAAGACCAACCTCGAGGCGGCGCAGGCGATCGCGCGCCAACTGCGGCTGAGGAACCTCGGCGGCATCATCATCGTGGATTTTATCGACATGGACAACGAGGAGCACCAGGCATCGGTGCTGGCCGAGTTCAAGAAGACGCTGGCGAAGGACCGCACGCGCATGACGGTGAACGGTTTCTCCGCGCTTGGCCTGGTGGAGATGACGCGCAAGCGCACCCGCGAGAGCCTGGCCCACATCCTGTGCGAGCCCTGCTGCACCTGTCAGGGGCGGGGGATTCTGAAGACGGCGCAGACGGTGTGCTACGACATCCTGCGCGAGCTGGTGCGCGAGGCGCGCCAGTTCAGCGCACGCGAGTTTCGCATCCTCGCTTCCCAGCAGGTGATCGACCTGTTTCTCGACGAGGAATCACAAAGTCTGGCGCAGCTGGGCGATTTCATCGGCAAGCCGATATATCTTCAGGTGGAAAATCAGTACAGTCAGGAGCAGTACGATATTGTGTTGATGTAGGGCGGGCACGAACGCGCCCGCCGGTTTGTTCTAGAAAAAGTTCAAGCCACAGAGAACACAGAGGTCACCGTGAACGTAGGGCGTCAATAAGCGAAGCGCATTGCGCCGGATTCACTGTCATGGTGTGTCCGTCCCGGGCAGTAATGCTTCCGGCGCAAGGAGCGAGCCCTGGATTTCCACCACTTTGCGGCGCGCATGTTCGCCGTGCTTCAGGCTGATCCGGCTGGCCGGAACCTTGAATGCCTTGCGCAAAAAATCCAGCAGCCTGGCGTTGGCCTGCCCTTCCACGGCAGCGGCAGCGACCCGGATTTTCAGGGCATCGCCGTGCAGTCCGATCACTTCGGTACGCTTGGCTCCGGGCTGCACGTGCACGGTGAGGGTGAGACGGTCGTCCTTGAGCTGATACCAGTCAGCCATGTCAGGCGAGTTGCATGGCGAGGCTTTCCAGCCAGGCTAAAGGCACCATCAGCAGCAGCTCGCAGATGATGAATAGCACTAATGGAGAAAGATCGACATTGGCCAAAAGCGGGACCACCCTGCGCAGCGGCAGGAGGAATGGGTCGGTCAGCCGGCTTAGTACCGGTGCCAGGGGCGTGTGCGGGTTGGTCCAGGACAGGATCGCCTGGATGACGACCGCGCCGAGCAGAATGTAGATGCTGATTTTCAGCAGCTTGATCGCTGCCAGGAATGCGATGGCAAGAAAAACGGAAGGTCCGGCCTTCAACAGGAACAGGCCGCCCAGCCAGAACAGGGCGAGCAGCATGACGTATTCCACCAGCCAGGCCAGGAACAAGGAGGCCAGATCCAGCCCGAACAGGCCGGGAATGACCCGGCGCAGCGGCTTCACTGCAAAATCGGTGAGCGCCGCGATGAACTGCGAGACCGGGTTGCGGAACGGCGCGCGCGCCCATTGCAGGTAGAAGCGCAGTAGCGCCGCCAGGACGAACAGGCCGAGCAGGGTTTCGATCAGGAACTGCAGGGCTTGGTTTAGCATGGTTAACTTTATCTCGTTTCTCGATATTCAAAGAACATTAACCGCAAAGGACGCCAGGGTTCGCAAGGGAAAACCCTTACCCCGATATGCCAGCCTGATGGCCCTTCCTTCGCGTTCCTT
>JAUYSN010000395.1 GCA_030696235.1 Sulfuricella sp.
ACTTAAAATAATTAACCGCGAAGGACGCAAAGGTACGCAAGGGATTTAAAGATGTTTTGTGTTTTAGATTTTCCTTCGCGCCCTTTGCGACCTTTGCGGTGAGAAGGTTTTTGATGAAATGGTTCTAGATGAATTTTGAAACTTTAGTCTTCTACTTCCTCGCCAGCATCCTGCTGTTTGCAGGGTTACGCGTGGTGACCGCGCGCCATCCGGTGCATGCCGCCCTGTTCCTGGTGCTGGCGTTCTTTACCGGGGCCGGGCTGTGGCTGCTGCTGGAGGCCGAATTCCTGGCGATCACCCTGGTGCTGGTCTATATCGGCGCGGTGATGGTGCTGTTCCTGTTCGTGGTGATGATGCTCAACCTGAATATCGAGAAAATGCGTCAGGGCTTCTGGGACAACCTGCCGCTGGCCGCTTTCGTCGGCATCCTGATGGCGATCGAAATGACGCTGGTGCTGACAGTGGCCGGCCGCACTGTCGGCTCCGCTTCGGTGTCGCATGCCGGCGGCTACAGCAACACCAAGGAACTGGGTCGTCTGCTCTATACCGACTACGTCTACCCGTTTGAACTTGCCGCGGTGATCCTGCTGGTTGCGATCGTTGCCGCAATCGCAATCACGTTGCGCCGCCGGCCCGGCACCAAGCATCAGGATCCGGCATGGCAGGTGAGCGTCAAGCGCGAAGACCGAGTCCGACTGGTCTCGATGCCGGCTGAGAAAAAAGGGGAATAAAGTGCTGACTCTGACCCATTTTCTGGTATTGGGAGCGCTGCTGTTTGCCATCAGCGTGGTGGGGATTTTTCTTAATCGCAAGAACCTGATCGTCCTGCTGATGGCGATCGAGCTGATGCTGCTGGCGGTGAACATAAACTTCGTCGCCTTTTCGCATTATTTGCACGACACCGCCGGACAGGTTTTCGTGTTCTTCATACTCACGGTTGCCGCGGCCGAATCGGCCATCGGCCTGGCTATCCTGGTGGCGCTGTTCCGCAACCTGAATACGATCAACGTGACCGAGCTGGATCATTTGAAAGGGTAAATGTAGGGTGGGCAACGCTCTTTTGCCCACGCGGAAATAATCCTCACCCGCCGCGTGGGCACAAAAACGGTACCCACCCTACGTATATTAATTATGACTGAAATGCAAAAACTCTA